>CAXUMK010000148.1:0-13045 GCA_964251885.1 uncultured Segetibacter sp.
AGCCCCCTTCAGGGGTTGGGGGTAAAATATGCTAAGCAGGGTTGCAGATACAATATACTGGATGGCGCGCTACATGGAAAGAACCGATGGAATGCTGCAGGTTTTGCGAACCAACTACATTTCGTCGCAGGATGATATTTGCGATTTTAGCTGGAGGCATTTACTGCATGCGTATGGAAGTGAACTTTCTGAAGAAGAAATTAGTAAAATTGAAAAGGATACCTCAAAAGTTTTTGAGTATTTGATTTTAGACAAAATGAACCGCTCATCTGCCTATAATAATATTCAGCAATCGAGAGAAAATGCACGGGCAATACAGGATCATATAACAAAGGAAGTGTGGCAGTGTCTTAATAATTATTATCATTTTATCCGCACACCAGATATTGAAAGACAGGTAAAAACAGGAGACCCGGTTTCGGCAATGGACTTGCTGATACAGCATGGATTACTGTTTACCGGTACCATTAAAAATACCATGACCCGCGATGAAGCCTATACTTACCTGAACATAGGTAAATTTTTGGAGCGGGCTATCTTAATTACCGATATTATAAGAATTAAATTAAATGAAATAGATACAGAAGGCGTTGACTCTGATGATGCAAGAGGTTTGCGTTATCTTTTGTACTCGCTGCTGGGATACGAAATTTATATGAAAACCTATAAGGGTAATTTTACTGCAAACCAGGTTTTGGAACTAGTCATTTATAACACCTTTTTTCCTCATTCGCTCTTATATTGTCTAAGTCACTTAAACCGATACTTTGTACGTCTTAAGTCGGAAAGCCTGCCCGAAAGCTATCAAAAGCTTGAATACCTGATCGGTAAAACTTTAAATAATGTGAAGTACAGCAACTTGCGTGCTGATGCTCCACGGCAGGTAGACTCCTTCTTATTTCAGACAAGAAAAGAACTGATTGAAATTGGAAATTGCTTTAGCCGGTATTATTTTGGAAATACTTAACCAGTAAAAACATTTATGCCTGAATATAAAATAAGACATATTACCCGCTATACGTATGCATCTCCTGTTATCGATTGCACAAACCAGCTAATGCTGTACCCTGTAATTGATCATCGCCTTGAGGTGAAGAAACACGAGATAAAAATATCTCACGATCCTGAAGTTGAAATCTTCACTGATTACTTTGGAAATACGGTAGGCGTTTTTAGTGTCATTCAACCGCATACAGAATTACTGATTGAATCCACAGCCGAGGTGATAACCAAGCCTGTTCTTGTGCCAATGGACGAAATGCCGGCCGAAGAGCAATGGAAACATTTGCAGGATATAAAGTATGAGGTCGAATTTTTTGATTTTCTGCGAATAGAACCTTTCAAATCTCTTGACGATGTAAAAAACAAGCTGAGTGAAATAATTAATCCTGAAGACAAGCCTTTAAAGATTGCTTTGGTTTTGTCTGAATATGTTTTTGATAATTTCATTTATCAAAAAGGAGTTACAAATATTGAAACGCCGGTAGACGAGATATGGGATTTAAAGGCAGGTGTTTGCCAGGATTTTGCGCATATATCATTGATTTTTTTAAGGATGTTTAAAATTCCTGCCCGCTATATCAGCGGCTATGTTTGTCCTAAAGAAACCGGTGTTCGCGGTGAAGGGGCAACGCATGCATGGGTAGAAGTGTATATTCCTTTTTATGGCTGGATGGGATTAGACCCGACTAATAATACCATAGTTACTGACGGTCATGTAAGAATAGCTGCCGGTCGTAATTTTGCTGACTGCACACCTGTGAAAGGAACTTACAAAGGCTCAGGTGAACATACGCTTGAAGTAACGGTGAATATAGAAAACGGCAAACCAAAAAATGCTGCCGACACATCAGGCTTACCTAACTTTACTTATACTGTAAAGAATAAAGAAGTGCCGGTAAACTCATATAGAAAATACCTCGAGATACAGCAGCGCCAGCAGCAACAGTAGTAAGTAGGGAGTAGGAAGTCGGGAGTAAGGAGTAGGGAGTAGGGAGTAGGGAGATTACCAGCCTAAGAAGACCATTCCTGCACCACAAATAAATATCGTTAGTCCACCAAGTGCGTGTACGTATTTTTCCAGTTTTTCTGTCTTTACAAACGCAAACCCATAATAGCCGCATATTACCATCAGCAACATGGCAGTTAAAGTGAAGATCGTATAAACAATAATGAGAAGAACCATTCCCGCTACTGAATTTTTAGCGGCAGGAAAATACAGCAACGGTATCATTGGCTCACATGGTCCTAATACAAAAATCAGGAACATTACCCACGGCGTTACAACGTGTCTTTCTTTTGGCGCAACAGCCTGCCCATGCTTATGATCGTACACATACACAGAGCCGTCGTCGTACACGTCGAAGTGTTTATGCAGCGTTCCCCGTTTTGCTTTAAACAAACCCCATATTCCGTAAACGATACCAAATCCTGCCAATGCCCATCCGGCGATACCTCCTCTTACGTTCTCAAACCAGCTTACTTTAGACAACGACCAGCCGATAGCTGCACCGCCTAAACCAAGTAAAACCGAACTCCATACGTGGCCGCATCCACAAACAATTGTCCAGAATATGGTTCGGCTAAACGACCATCCTCTCGATTTTGATAAGGCAATGAAAGGGAGATAATGATCGGGGCCGGTAACTGTATGCAGGCATGCAACAGTAACGGCTGCTATCATTAATACTTCGATTTCGCTTTGCATTTTATTTTTTTTGGATACCAGCAGTAGTTCTTTTATGAATCATCGTTGCGTCGCATTTCGTTCACCTGCAAATCTTTGGGAAGCTTCAGTTTCTTACAATAAATATCTTTATTATCTTACAATTGTTGCGTTGAAAAATTAGTTTAAGATCCGCCGCCGCCTTCAAGGTATGGCAGGTCTCCCGTTTCAATACCATTTTATTATAGACTTGTCAAACAACTTCTTTAGCGTTTATCAATACTGAAATCAGTTTCAAACAAATAAACAACTGTTCTGCTTTATAACCGAGCAAGCGAACGACAACACCGTTAACAGGCAAAGCAGAAACGCCAAAAGTAACATCCTGTAAATTGGAAAGCATTGTATGAATTTCTGAAATGAAATCATTAACCGGCACAGCTTCATTAAGATACAGCAGGCTTGCCTGGTGAGTGTATCCTTCAAATTGTCCGATTGCATCCACCGGGACGACAGATGGTCTTACCAGCAGATTTTCCTTAACTGCTAATTTATTATTTAAAAAGATTTCTGTACGGTTTTGATACCTTGTAAACTGAAATGACTCCCCGTTTAATTTTCTTCCACAGGTAAGCACTTCTCCCCATATAAGGTTACACCCGTCCGATAAATAAATCGTATTGGTTGCGACGAAGTCAGAAAATGTATGTGGAACCGATGGATGAGGCAAATAGCAAAAAGAAGAACCTTTGCTCATATATACTTCCATGCTCTGAGAAGCGCCTTTCTTCATATTGAACAGCCTTTGATAAGATTGGGTTTGCAGTTGCAGTGCACAACCTTCGGCCAGTTCAATTTTAATCTGGTAATTATCTCCGTCTAAAATACCTGGTGATGAACTCATCAGCATCAACTGTAAAGTGCAATCACCTTTATGTTCTGTTATATTGGCAACCTTAAAAGGCGTAGTAAAATAGCAACTCTTTAAGTAAGTTTTATTATTGCGCAGGCCGGTTTGAAAGTGAAGGGATGAGGTCAATTTTTTTTATAAAGATTTACAGTTCACTGTAAAATTTAGATGAGGTTCTAACTTATTCGTCATTGAGAGGGACGAAGCAAACCTCTGTATCATCTCCAAAGCTTTACCTCTTCCACCTCTTCTACCAGCGCGTATTTTTGCAGCCACCCTATCACGCTGTCAAGTCCTTCCAAAGTCATCAAATTAGTAAAGACAAAAGGGCTTCCTTTTCTCATTTTTCTTGCATCACGTTCCATTATTGCCAAATCTGCATGAACGTAAGGAGCGAGGTCAATTTTATTAATCACCAAAAGGTCTGAGCGGGTAATGCCGGGGCCTCCTTTGCGGGGAATCTTATCACCCTCTGCCACATCGATAACAAAGATGGTTACATCAGCAAGATCAGGGCTGAATGTTGCAGACAGGTTATCTCCGCCGCTTTCAATAAAAATGATTTCAATATCAGAGAAACGGCTTGCCATTTCGTCAACAGCTTCGAGGTTCATGCTTGCGTCTTCCCGTATAGCAGTGTGTGGACAGCCGCCTGTTTCCACACCAATAATTCTTTCCGCGGGCAGCAAACTGTTTTGCGTTAAAAACTCTGCATCTTCTTTTGTATAAATGTCATTGGTAATTACACCAATGCTGTACTTACCCATCAATTCCCGGCTTAGTCTTTCAATCAAAGCGGTTTTTCCTGAGCCTACCGGTCCTGCTATTCCAACTTTTATATAATTTCTATCGGGCATTATTTCTTACATTAATTCAGAAACGATCATTATTAAATCAATTGCAACCGGGCAACTTTGGGTGAGGTGAGCAAAAGTTGGAAAGCCTTCCTCTTTATTAAAGTAACAATCAATGCCACCTTTAATGTTTTCCTTCAATTCAAGAATAGTATCGCCTTCCGCAAAAATCCCTAATCCAGCAGACTTAGCGTAATAGCCTCCTTCTTCTGCCTCTCTAACTAAAAAAGTAATTTCTTTCATGTTTTAAAATTACGAATAAACTAAAAAGCGAAAGATTTATTCTCATTCATGTACACGTCCTTATATTCCCACTATCCCATCCATCCCCAAAATCCCACTCTCCCGGTTAAGACATATACAACCTCGAATACAACTGCTCGTGTTGCATACACCGGATATCAAAACCGGTACAACAAAGTCCTATCAACTCAATGTCGGGATGAAGTGAACGCTGAACCAATTCGTTAATCAATGGTTGCAGCGAGAACAAAAGCTCTTGTCCATCCTGCTGCCCGAGAGGGATAAGCTTTACGCTATTCGTTACCATACCGGCGGCAGCGTTGTAGTAGAAGCCGGTAAGCGCTTCGGCTTTGCCTATTTGCAGTGCATGAGCATACATACCAAAAGCGATAGAATAATGCCCTATTGCGTTTTGTTGCCGAATCGATTCTTTGTATTGATGTGCAATTGTATCGTTACAAATTGGTTGAAAAATTTTTAATAACCGCATTCCGAGTTTTTGACTGGCTTGCCTGATTTCTCTTGGTAATTTTACAGCCGTGCATTCATCATCTAAATCAATAATCCTTTTTTGATCGTTCTGTGCTGCTGCATCAAAAGCAAGCGAAACAAAAGCGGCATCTGTATATTGAATGTTTTGAGAAAGCATTTCTGTTATAAATGCTTTTGCTGTCTTCGCATCTTTTACTATGCCTTGCTGAACATACGTTTCTAATCCGTTTGAATGGGCATAGCCACCAATAGGGAGTGTCGGATCTGAAAGCTGTAAAAGGCTTAACAGGTTTGCATTAAACATTAGTGGAGGAAGTTGTTAATTGAAGGATTTTGGAAAAAAGTGATTGTTTGCTTTCTGTATTTCCGTGAGGTGATACTGTTGTTTTTAAGGGATTTATTAACTTTCGCAGTTCTCTTTTTGTTTCGTATCCAGCAGCAGATAACAACTTAAATAAAGGTGCTTCAAAAGGAACCAGTATTTCTTCATCCACGTAAAACAAAGGCAAATGCTTGTTGCCTATTTCGTAACAAACCGAAGCCATCTGATACATTGTGGAGGGATGAATGATGATGGCTTCGCATGTTTGTATTTCAACAACAATCAGACTTGTCTGATCCTGCCATATAATATCGCCATCGGTTAGTTCAGGTGCTTCATTTAAAAACTTCATTACAACTTCACGTCCTGATTTAGTTTTTTTGTGCATGATCCGTTTGTTTGCTTCGTACCATTCTATTAGAACCATATCTATGCTTCGGCCTGCTACATCAAAAGCCTTCAGGTTTCCTATCTTTTGTTTTATTGTCATTTTATTTTTTTGCCACTAAGGCACGAAGACACTAAGTTAAAGCAATGTTTCAGTGTATTTTTTTAAGAAATCTGTGACTTTTTTTGGAAAGTTGCCTGAAGATATGCAGATGAACGGAGCGTCGCAACGAAAGATGATTAGGATTATTTCAGATGATAACAAGAAGAAAAAATTAGACGTTTACTTTCTACTCCTTCCTTGTTCTGAAAAAACTTCTGCTGCCCGGTTATTTAAAAGGACAAAATACTCTATCAAACTTCCTGAAATTCCCATTTTTTCGCCCTTGCTGATAACTCCTCAATATGCTGCTCCCAGTTATAAAGAAGTGAAGGGTCAAAATCAGCGCCATTTGGCCAGGTAATAGTACAAGCTTCATTATCTAAAGAGACCTGTTTAAAATAATCAGGTTCTTTTAACGGACCATACACTTCTCCATATAATAATGGAGAAAAATCTATTGTCTTACTTGTGCTGTCTTCAAAAGTCACTTCGATTGAATGATTACCAGCTAAACGAAAGGCTTTTATTTTGTGAATACTGTGCATGTTTTACTTTAAAGGTTCAATAGATTTAGGTGACCGTCCGGCTTGCAACAGTTCCCAATCTTTTAATAATTCTTCCTGGTGCAGTTCGCCCACGCTTCTGTAAGGCGTAATTGTTTTCGGGGTAAACTTCCGGCTATCAATTCAACGTCCTTAATACCAAAAACTGCTGCGTCATTTTGATAATAAGCGTGGAAGTGAGGCAGGTTGTGTTGTGCCCCGGCTTCAAGATACATCCTTATAATTATTCCAAAAAATCTTGATAGCTCTGGCATTAGAAACTATTCTTATTGTAATTTTTAAAACACCCTTTTTGCGCCTTCGTGCCTTCGTGGCAAAAACCCTCAAAACAAGAAATACCGCTGTGCCATTGGCACAACGCTTACCGGCTCGCAGGTTATGTGAACTCCATCAACCTTCACTTCATAATTCTCCGGGTTCACTTCAATATCAGGCGTTGCATCGTTGTGAATAAGATCTTTCTTGCAAATGTTCCGGCAATTTTTTACAGGCAAAATCATCTTCTGCAAACCATATTGCTGAACCACATTTTTATCAATCGAAACTTTTGAAACGAAGGTTGCGCAAGTATTAAATAATGCTCTTCCATAAGCGCCAAACATGTGACGGTAAACAACAGGCTGAGGCGTAGGAATAGATGCATTAGGATCGCCCATTTTACTGGCTATTATCATTCCACCTTTAATGATCATTTCAGGTTTTGCGCCAAACAAGGCTGGTTTCCATAAAACTAAATCGGCCAGTTTTCCGGGTTCTATTGAACCAACATACTCACTAATGCCGTGAGTGATGGCAGGGTTAATCGTGTACTTAGCCACGTACCTTTTTACCCTGAAATTATCGTTGTTGTTTTGTTCATCTTCAGGTAAAAATCCTCTTTGCTTTTTCATCTTGTCAGCCGTTTGCCAGGTACGAATAATGACTTCTGCAACGCGACCCATCGCCTGGCTGTCGCTGCTCATCATGCTAAAAACACCCATGTCCTGCAGGATGTCTTCGGCAGCAATTGTCTCGGGTCTTATGCGGCTGTCGGCAAAAGCAACGTCTTCAGGAACAGACTTATCGAGGTGATGACACACCATCAGCATATCTAAATGTTCATCAATTGTGTTAACTGTATAAGGACGGGTAGGATTGGTAGAAGATGGTAAAATATTGGGATACATGGCCGCCTTAATAATATCTGGTGCATGGCCGCCACCAGCACCTTCTGTATGATATGTATGGATAACGCGACCGTTGATAGCGGCAATCGTATCTTCTAAAAACCCCGACTCATTAAGCGTATCGGTGTGAATAGCTACTTGTACATCCAGCTCATCAGCAACCTTTAGCGACGCATCAATTACTGCTGGTGTCGAACCCAAGTCCTCATGTATTTTAAGTCCTAATGCCCCGGCTTCAATCTGCTCAATTAAAGGCGCTGTTGTTGCGCAGTTGCCTTTGCCAAGAAAACCGAGATTCATAGGAAAAGCGTCGGCAGCTTCGAGCATTTTTTGAATGTTCCAGGCGCCGGGAGTAACGGTAGTTGCATTCGTTCCGTCAGCCGGGCCTGTACCGCCGCCAATCATAGTGGTTACTCCGCTAAACAATGCGTGATCAATTTGCTGGGGACAAATAAAATGAATGTGCGTATCTATTCCTCCGGCAGTGGCAATCAGCCCGGCGCCACCATGCACTTCTGTTGATGCACCAATCACCATGTTTGCATCAACTCCATCCATTGTATCAGGATTGCCAGCCTTTCCTATTCCTACAATCTTTCCGTCTTTAATGCCAATGTCTGCCTTTACAATTCCCCAGTGGTCAATAATTATCACACTAGTTATCACAAAATCAAGCACCCCATCTTTACGCATAGCTGTTGATGATTGCGCCATTCCATCGCGAATGGTTTTACCGCCGCCAAACTTACTTTCATCGCCGTACACAGTATAGTCTTTTTCAATTTCAATTATTAAATCAGTATCAGCTAAGCGCACTTTATCGCCAACTGTAGGGCCATACATATTTGCATACTTGGTTCTGTTTATGTAAAGGCTCATGCTGGCGTGTTTTTAAAGTTTTGGGTTGATGCTTTTGACAAGGCTTCCTCCTTTAAGGCTGGTAAAGTAGTATCTCCATTGGTAAGATTACTAAAGCCAAAGGCTTTTCGGCTGCCTCCATAAGTTACTAACTCCACATCTTTTTCTTCTCCGGGTTCAAAGCGAACGGCTGTTCCGGCAGCAATATTTAACCGCATTCCAAAAGCTTTTTCCCTGTCAAAAGCCATTTGCTTATTCACTTCAAAAAAATGAAAGTGCGAGCCAACCTGTACAGGGCGGTCGCCTGCATTTACAACTGTCACTTGTGCTGTTGGCCTTCCCACATTGCATTCAATGTTTCTATTAGCTAAAATGTATTCTCCGGGTATCATACGTTTTGTTTTTTGTAAACCGAGCTTTTAGATTTCTATTTTGCAGTCGTTGTGTCGCACTCTTGTGCTTGAAGTTCTTTGTGCAGCTAACCTCATCCTCGGTCCTTCTCCTTCAGGAGAAGGAGGCCAGGCTTTATTTTATTCATTAAGATTTTGTACTAACCATTCAGCTTCTGTTTTCAATTCACGTTATGTTATAATAAAAGTCTATTCACAATGAAAAGAGATATTACTTCTACTGCTTTTAATCGTCAGGCAGAAAATATATCGGTAAAATTAATTGCAAGACCTTTAAACAAAGCTGATTTAAGTTCTCCTTGTAATGAGGTGCCTGCACTTAAAAATTCATATCGATTGTTTCGTAAAGTATTAATTTCTATAAAAGCATTTTTAGGGTCAACTATCCAAAACTCCTGTACAGATTTTCCTTCATACAGCGCCTTCTTTTTAAACCTATCAAGCAAGTAAGTTTCAGGAGAAATAATTTCGATAATCAAATCAGGAATACCCATTATTCCATTATTTGTTATAATGTCTTTATTTTCATTAGATACAAATACTAAATCAGGCTGTGGTTTGTTGTATTCGTCAAGGTAAACATCAACAGGTGACTGAAAAATTTCGCCAGCTTTATTTTCATTAATGAACCGGTCAAGAATTATCATAATCTTTCGGCTAATTCTGTGATGGGGAGGTGCAGGTGCTGATTTCTGTATCATTTCTCCATTTATAATTTCATAGAAGTAATCATCGTTGTCATCAAACAACATCTCACGAAATTCAGCCACACTCACTTTTGTATTTGATACCACTGTTTCCATATCATTTTGCTTTGATTCAAATATAAGAAAATTAACCTCACCCTCGGTCCCTCTCCTCATGGAGAGGGAGGCCGGGCAGAATTTATACTTGTAGCTTTTTTGCTAACACTTCAGCTTTTATTTTTAATTGAACTTTTGTTGCTCCAGGCTGCTCTCACCTCCCTTTAGGGCCTGGGTCGGCCTCCTACCTTATCGGGTCATGCACCGTTACCAGTTTAGTCCCGTCTGGAAAGGTGGCTTCAATTTGTATTTCGTGAATCATTTCGGCAATGCCTTCCATTACATCATACCGTGTAAGAATAGTAGCGCCAAATTGCATTAGCTCTGCTACAGATTTTCCGTCACGTGCGGCTTCCTGCAATTGGCTGCTGATAAGCGCTATCGCTTCGGGGTAATTCAGTTTAAGTCCACGCGCCTTTCGCTTTTCGGCAAGTTCACCTGCAAGAAATAGCAACAGCTTTTCAGACTCTCTTTGTGTTAAATGCATAATAGTTGAAGATAAATAGTGTACAATTTATACAAAAAAACCATTTTTTTAAGCCGTTTGTCTTTCACTTCAGTTTTATCAATAATCCTGTTGACCTTAATTTTAGAATAAAACTTCTTTAATCAAATAATGTATGATTCCATAAATAACGTGCAGCCCTCGTACCAGCCACTATTCTTCATTCCAAATCTTCCAGCTTTCCTCTGCCTGTATTACGAGCATATCAGCGCCGTTTTTTGTTACTGCACCTTTTTCAGCGCCCTTTCGTAAAAACAGTGTTTCTGCAGGATTATATATAAGGTCGAAGAGATAATGTTCAGATGTTAGAAATTGGTAAGGTATATCAGGGCAATTATCAACCTGCGGATACATGCCGAGCGGTGTAGTATTTATGATAAGCCGGTTTTCTTCTATTATCTCTTTAGTTAACTGGTTATAAGTAAGACTCTTCTTTTCGGTTGAATTGTTTCTGCTGACAAATAAGAAATCTATTCCTAATTTTTCAAGCACAAATTCTACTGCAGATGCCGAACCTCCGGTTCCTAAAATAAGCGCTTTCGTATGTTTGTGTGTAAGCTTTGGCAATAAAGATTTTTCAAAACCTGTAACATCTGTATTAAAGCCTTCGAGACTTCCGTTTTGAATTTTAATACAATTGCAGGCGCCGGTTTTCATCACAACATCCCTGGCAGAATTCAAAAAAGGTATCACCGACTTTTTATAAGGAATGGTAACATTTAATCCTTTTAATGCAGGATTATTTGCAAGCAGGTCGGTAAACCTGTCTATAGAGTCAATCGGGTAAGCTTTATATGAACTATCAGAAATTTGTTCCCTTTCAAATTTTTTTGAAAAATACTCCGGCGAAAAAGAATGAGACAACGGAAAGCCTATGATTCCAAATTTTCGCATCAGGCATTTTTGTTTTCGAGGTATAAATGAAAAGTATCACCACGCAAACCTATTCTCATTGCTTCGAGCGGAATTATTTCTGTGGGAGCTATATTTCCCAGATTTACATTACAGCCGATGAGTTCAAGAAAATACAATTGCTGGTCTTTCTGCGGGGCTTCCCATATAATTTTCTCTGCCGGTATCTGCGTTAAAATTTCCTGCACAAGGCCTTCTCTCACCTCGCCTGACCCACGGTAAATACCAACCGTACCAGCCTCTCTCGCTTCTGCAATCACATAAGATGAACCCGCTTCCAGTTCTGCCTTCATCAGTTCAATCCATTTATACGGAGGAATAATATGTGCAGCATCTTTGCTTCCTACCTCACTCAATACAGTTCCAAATTTTGTAAGCTTTTCAATATAGCCACACTTTTCGGCGTGAGGAATTGTTATTGAACCGTCACTTACTTCTACATGTTCAATGTTAAAGTCGCGCATCATGCTGATGTAACCATCAAACTCATTCCTTATTAAAAAAGCTTCAAATAAAGTACCGCCAAAATACACAGCCATTCCGGCTTTTTGGTACACTTCTATTTTTTGACGAAGATTTGGAGTAACGAAGGCAGTGCCAAAACCCAGCTTTACGATATCAATATGAGGAGCGCCGACGCTCATCATATTCTTAGCCTCCGCAATGCTTAAACCTTTATCCATTATCATTGTTAGTCCGTCTGCACGTGGCTTTGCAGTTCTTACAGGTATCTGGCTCAAAGCAAAATTCATTTCTCTTAATTATTATACAGCCCAAAAATAGGGATTGGAGGTCAAACTATAATTTAACAATCGGCAGACAGCTAATTAAAGGTCTTAAATTAGCTATTCCGTATTTTTGAAAAGAAATTCCACAACCTTAAAAAAATTAAATGCGCTTTATATTCATCGTATTTTGCTCTTTGTCACTCTCCCTTGCAGCAACATCACAAACAAAAACTGACATTGTGGTTAATGACACGGTAGCATCGCATCAAAAGAACACGACCATTCCGCCATTTAGCATTCAAACTCCTGACAGCAGTTGGTTTAATAAGGCAGGTCTTCACCCAAAAAAACCAACGCTTATCTTATACTTCAGCCCCGACTGTGGCCACTGCCAACTTGAAACTGAAGAGGTACTGAGCAAGATGAAACAGTTAAACGATTTGCAAATTGTAATGATTACAAGCCGCCCTTTTGAAGACATGTCAACTTTTGCGGCGCATTATAAGATCAGCCGTTTTCCTGCGATTAAGATTGGAACCGACCCTTCCCGGATGGTTACGCAATATTATGAAGTAAAGTTCACCCCGTTCTCGGCTTTGTATGACAGAAAAGGCAGGCTCATAAAAGTTTATGAGAAAGGAATAGATATGGATGAACTGATTGGACTGGTAAAATAAATTAGGTTTTGTACTTTTTGGGTACAGGCATTTGTACTTCATTCAACATCGTTGTGTCACTCACTTTTACCGCAGTTACACTATTCAGCAAGACCTCTATCCCATTTCTGCTTTCTTTTGATAAATTCTATAAGAGCATTCCGTAATTGCCGGTCTTGATGTCTCTTTTGCAGTTCCTGTAAAATATTTACCTGGCAGTACTATTTTCCTCATGCTATCATAATGTCTTTATAAAAGGTCAGCCCCTTTTTATACTGCCTACCTTATAAGCTTATAAGATTGTGCATTATCGAATAATGAACAAAAGTACAATCTGTCACGCAGCTTAACAGGCACACATGCAAATGAAGGGATTGCTTCGTCGTTTCCCGAAAACAAGTTCGGGACAGGCTCTCCTTATAATGACATCCACTCTAACCCTTTGAAAAACAAGAAGTAACGTATGGA
>CAXUMK010000149.1:0-6193 GCA_964251885.1 uncultured Segetibacter sp.
CATAAAAAAAGAAGGATATGTAATGCGCCACAGAAGCCCATGCAGATGAAAAAAACATTTAGAAACAATTCGTGAAGTTTTCGCACAGTCTGACGATGTACCACAAAAAACCAATGTTCGTCCCCCAAAAAACTCTTACGTTAACGCGTATGCATTAGCGGGAATCTTATCCCCGTGCAGTGTAATGAATTTACTAAAGTTATTGCCTGCAAATTTCATTTCTACAGATGTTATGATTATTTTTCTGTATAAAGAATTTCAGCTTGAAACTTTCATCTGTATTCATACTTATTCTGTTTACCCTGCATGTAAAAGCACAGGTTGTACGCCAGCCTTTGTCTGTGCGGTATGCTCATGCCGGCGCTTACAGCAAAAATTTTTCTGATATTTTTTCGGCTGCTTCAAACCAGGCTTCTTTGGCTGAATTAAAAACAAGCGGTTTTGGCGTGTATGGTGAAAGAAGATTTATGCTGGAAGAATTGAATGGATACACGACCATTATAGCAGTGCCGACCCCGTCAGGAACCTTTGGATTTCAAGGTGATTATTTTGGTTCGTCAGGTTTTAATGAAACACAATTAGGACTTTTATACGGAAGAAAAGTGACTGATAAAATTGATGTGGGAGCCAAGTTCAATTATTATACAGTAAGAGTTAGAGGTTATGGTTCTGCATCAGCAATAAACTTTGAGGCAGGAGCAATTTTTCATTTGACTGATAAGCTGTATACCGGCATTCATGTGTATAATCCTGCAGGAAGTAAATTGGGTAAACGGGGAGGCGAAAAACTTGCATCCGCTTATCGTTTTGGGGTAGGGTATGAGGTATCTGAAAAGCTTTTTATAAGCACAGAAATTGTAAAACACGAGGATCGTGCAATCATTGTAAATGCAGGTTTGCAATACAATCTTCTCCTTAATGTATTCATTCGTGCCGGTACATCTGCAGGTGGAAACAATACTTATCTGAGTGTTGGATTGCCATTGAGTTTTGGCAGAGTAGATGTAAATACTGCCTATCATCCGCAGCTCGGTTTTACTCCCGGTCTTTTACTCCTGGTAAATTTTACAAAAACTGCTAAAGATTGAAAAGGATCGTACTCAGCTTAGTCCCGGTTTTCTTTTTTATTCATGCTTTATCACAGCAGGAAAATCCGATTCAACCGGGAAGTATTGCCGGGCAGCAATTGGAAAACCTGACAGAGCAGCAACAAGGTGAAACAGAAGACGATTCTTATCTGCAGGCATTGGTACAACTTAAAATGAACCCAATTAATTTGAACACCGCCGGGGAAAATGATTTGAAGGAGTGTAAGCTTTTATCAGACCTGCAGATTCAAAATCTTTTGCGATACCGCCAGTTACTTGGCAGCTTCATCAGCATTTACGAACTGCAGGCAATACCGGCATGGGACATCGAAACGATACAAAAAGTACTGCCTTATGTACGTGCCGGAAGTGCAGTAACATTATCTGCAGATGTAAGCAAAAGGTTTAAGGAGGGGCAGCATTCTGTACTTCTACGGCTTCAACAGGTGATTGAAAAAAGCAATGGGTATCTTCGTTCTGACACTGACAACATTAGGTACCCCGGCAGCCCTCAAAAAATTTTCTTCAGGTATAAATATGTTTACCGAAACTTATTACAATTTGGTCTTACCGGTGATAAAGATGCAGGCGAACAGTTTTTTAAAGGCAGTCAGAAGCAGGGTTTTGATTTTTATTCAGTTCATTTATTTGCAAGAAAACTGGGAATTGTTAAGCTGCTGGCTTTGGGAGATTATACAGTTAATCTTGGGCAAGGATTGATACATTGGCAAAGCCTGGCATTTAAAAAAAGCGCTAACATTACCGCTGTTAAAAGGCAGGCTGATATTTTAAGACCTTACAATTCAGCGGGTGAATATAATTTTATGCGAGGAGCAGGTATAACAATGGGAGGAAAAAATATTGACCTGACTGCTTTTGTCTCCCTTCATAAGTTGGATGGAACTTTACATACCGACACCTCTCAAACAACAGAAGACTATATTTCTTCCATCTTAAATGCAGGATATCATCGCACTGCAACTGAAGTTGCAAAGAAAAACAAGATAACACAAACCTCGTTTGGCGGAAATATTTCTTATAACAAAAACGGGCTGCATGCAGGGGTAAATGCTATTGCCTTTTCGTTTTCGGTTCCTTTGGTTCGAAATATTTATCCTTACAACCAATACGCAATACAGGGTAAAGACTGGTATAACTACAGTTTTGACTATGGTTATACATATCGCAACTTTCATTTCTTTGGTGAAGCAGCAATGGATAAAAGCCATTCTAAAGCTTTTATAGGTGGAATGCTTGCCAGTCTCGACGAAAAGGTGGATGCATCACTTGTTTACAGAAATATTGAAAAAAGTTATCAGACATTGTATGGAAACGCTTTTACCGAGAGTACGATGCCATCAAATGAAAATGGATTGTTTACCGGAATAAGCATTAGACCTGTACCTTTTTTTAAAATAGATGCGTATGCTGATGTTTTCAGTTTTCCCTGGCTGAGATACAGGGTAGATGCACCTACCAGAGGTACTGAATATTTATTACAGGTTACCTATACACCAAATAAGCAGGTAGAAGTTGTATCCAGGTTCCGCAGCGAAAACAAAGCGATTAATCTCTCAAACACCAATTCTGCCATAAGATCTGTGTATACAACACCTAAAAAGAACTGGCAAACACAAATCTCTTATAATATTAACTCACAGCTTTCCTGCCGTCAAAGGGTTGAAGTATTGTGGTTTGACTCCCATGTTCAGGTGCGAAGCCAGCAAGGTTTTCTTGCATATACTGAGGTGAGTTACAAGCCATCCAAAAAGCGTTATTTGTTAAATGGCCGGTTGCAGTATTTCGAAAACGATGGCTTTGACAGCAGGCTATACTCTTTTGAAAGTGATGTTTTATACAGCTATTCCATTCCTCAATTTATTGGAAAAGGTTTTCGCTATTATATAAATTTTAATATTGATATAAATAGAAGGAATACTATATGGTTTAAGTGGTCGCAAACTTTCTATGTAAATCAATCCTTTATAAGCAGTGGGTTAGATAAAATAGATGGAAATAAGAAAAGTGAAGTAAAATTTCAAATAGTACATAATTTTTAATAGAAGAAGAGGAACTAATAAAATGAGATTTACTTATAAATAAAAATAATAATCGCAACTATTGTTTTTTTAAATAATATTTTTATTTTGGCTTATTTGTCAAATTTCCCTTTTTTTGTGCAGCAATTGCACTTTTCCAGTTGTCACTTAAAATGACCATTTATAAATAAAGGATGTTAATTAATTTTTGGTTAACATTTTTTTATTTAAGTATTTTTACTCCCAATGAAAAAAATTAAAAAATGCACATGAGAAAAATTCTATCATTTTTCACTTTGCTTATGCTGGTAACAGTACTTGCATTTGCACAGACCCGCCCAATTACAGGAAGGGTTGTTGATGAGACAGGGCAACCCGTAAGCGGAGCTTCAGTTGTAGTAAAAGGTTCTTCAACAGGATCATCTGCTGATGCAAACGGTAATTTCAGGATAAATGCCAAAACAGGTGATGTGTTAACTGTAACTGCCCTTAATTATGGTAGTTCAGATATTAAAGTAGGTAATGCATCTACCATTACGGCCTCACTTACGTCGTCATCTTCAAGACTGTCTGAAGTAGTAGTTACTACAGCCTTAGGTGTGCAAAAGCAGGCAAGATCTCTTGGTTATTCTACGGCAAAGGTATCTGGTGGAGACATTAGCCAGGCAAAACCTGTTAGTGTGGTTAATGGTTTGACAGGTAAGGTGTCAGGCTTGCAGATTAATACTGTTAACAATGGTTTGTTTGCTCCTACCCGTGTTACTTTACGCGGAAACAGGTCACTTACAGGTAACAACCAGCCTTTGATAGTTGTTGATGGAGCTATTTTCTATAGCGATATCAGCACTATCAATCCTGAAGATGTAGCTGATATGACTATTTTAAAAGGTTCGAGCGCAGCGGCGGTGTATGGTTCAGATGCATCGAATGGAGTTATTATAGTAACCACAAAACATGGATCTCGCAACAGATCAAGCAGCATTACTTTTTCTTCTACAGTGCAGGCAGAAATGGTTTCTTATTTGCCTGCTTATCAGTCAAGATTTGGAAGTAATGGAGGTGAAAAATTTATTGAAGATTTTAATGATCTTTCTACCTACATACCTTATGAGAACCAAAGTTATGGTCCCGAATACAATGGAAAGCTCGTTCCTTTGGGTAGAATAGGACCGGATGGTACCGTTTTTTACGTTCCATACAGTGCTGTTAAAAATCAGAAAAAGGATTTTTTTAATACCGGCATCACTACACAAAACAACTTTTCTTTTCAGACCTCTGAAGATAATGGCTCTTTCTTTTTAAGCCTGCAGGATGTTGTGAGCAAATCCACAATGCCCGGCGATCAGGGACGGAGAGATATTTTTAGGATAAACGGAACAAAAAAATATGGTATCTTCTCAGCAACTTATTCTGCGGCATATACATATAAATATACCAATACAACTACTACAGCTTCAGTTTATAATGATTTAATTGAGTCTCCTACTCTTGTGCCTTTTTCTAAATTAAAAGGCTGGAATGACCCCAATAATTATTTTGCAACCCCAAATGGTTATTACAACGACTACTATGTAAGTCCTTATGCTGTAATTGGTCAGCAGCGTTATTACACTACTGATCATAATGTATCAGCAAATGTGCAGCTAAATTTGAAACCATTTAAGTGGTTAAATCTTACTTACAGAACTTCTTTAAACAATATAAGTGAGCGGTATGAATATAAGGGTGCAGAAATTAAATACAGCAATTTTGCTTTAACAGATAACCGTATTTTATATCCCACTCCCGACGGGTCAGGTGTTGACACCGTAATAGAAGGCGCTAAAACAATAGCTGTAAGCGATAATCCGCATCCTGCAGCTTATTCTACTTATGACTTAAATAATCTGCTTTTCAGTACAGATTTTCTTGCAAGTGTAAACACTACTGTGGCAAAAGATTTTAGCGTTAGCGGTACTGTAGGTTACAGTTATCTTGATAATAAAATAAGTTATACTCCTGTAGGTATAGCTGGTGGTAACAATTTAACTTTCCCTGTTTACAACACCTCAGTTTACAGCGGAGCTACGTCAGTGTTAGGGCAATCGGTGGCGCAGGCACGAAAACTGGGTATATTTGGTGAAGCTACGGTAGGATATAAGCAGTATGCTTTTTTACACGGCTCATACAGAACTGATATTGATTCAAGATTATCAAAAGATAACAGGTTTATACCCTATTATGATGTTGACGCATCAGTAGTATTAAGCGATCTTGTAAAGTCTATAACTGATAATGGAGTATTAAATTATGCTAAGATAAGAGTGGCTCACTCTTTAACAGGTAACGTTTCTCCTTTAGCTGGTGGCTCTCAATATATCGCTTATGGAGCGTATGCCACTGTGCCTTCTGTAGTAGCTGCTGCAGGTTTTCCTTATAGCTCTTCAAGTTTATCAGGTTATAGTATTTCTACAACAATCGCCAATCCTAATATAAAACCTGAGCAGGTAACTGAAAATGAAATAGGTGTCGAATTAGGCCTTTTTAAAGACAGGCTTACCTTTAATGGTTCTGTATATAAAGCGGTTACCACCGATGGTATCGTATATGCCCAGATTTCAAGAGCTTCAGGTGCAACTTCAGCATTGGTAAATGCAGCTAAAACCCAAAATAAGGGTTTAGAGCTTGATTTGAAAACAACTGTTTTAAAATCAAGAGATGTAACATGGGATGTAGGTGTAAACTGGACACATACCAGCAGCAAAGTGCTCGCTATCAGTGGAAATGTACCACAGCTTGGTCTTCCCGGAGGTAACGGCAATGCCTTTGCCGTTCTCAATCAACCCTACCCTGTTATACAATCGTATGATTGGATTAGGGATTCTGCTACCGGAAAAGTGATTGTAGACCCTATAACAGGTAATCCTAAAAAAAGTGGTAAATTATCTAATTTAGGCCAGGCTAATCCTAAAGACATTTTAGGGTTTACTACACGGGTATCTTATAAAAATTTTACTTTCAGCGCAACTGCTGATTACCGCGGCGGTTATAAGATTTTCAATGCACTTGGTCAAACAATCGATCATA
>CAXUMK010000149.1:6203-12995 GCA_964251885.1 uncultured Segetibacter sp.
GCCAGTGTGGCGCAAAACGGCAGCAATTATCAGCTGCTGCTGCAGGGCGCCAACGGTTTGTATTCCCTAATTCAGTCTATTTTGATGCTACCAAAGGAACTTATGTTAATAATACGAATATTACAGTTGATGATGGTAACTTCAACTTCTGGCCTTCATTATATAACAGTGTAGGAGCAAACTATGTAATAAGCGCTGCTGCCTGGAAATTAAGAGAAGTAGTAATATCTTATAATTTTCCCAGAGCATGGATAGGGTATAAAAACGTAATAAAAAATGCTTCACTATCGGTTTCGGGAAGAAACCTGATTATGATACGTCCATCTACTAATAAATGGACAGATCCTGAGTTTAGTGAAGATACCGGAAATGGCGTTGGAAGAACTGGTCTTGGACAGGCTCCTCCAACAAGAATAGTAAGCGCTACTCTTTCAGTTACATTCTAATTCAAATAATAAATTATGATTACAATACATAGACGAAAAGTTAAACAAGTATTACTATGGCTGTTACTAGCCTCGTTGATCAGTGTAGTGAGTTGCAAAAAAGGTACTTTTGATATAAACAGTCCCAACCCGAATTCATTATCTCCATCCAGCGTTGGCTCTAAATATTATCTTACATCCGCGTTAGCTGGTACTGCCACTTTAATGTACGGCGGCGGAGGTGATATTTTAAATACATGGATGGGTTATTGGGCTGCGAGTGGAGGATATACTCCAAGCCCTGTTTATGTAACATACCAGTTAACATCTGATGTTGGTGCCGGAAACTGGGATAATGCTTATATAAATCTGAAGAATTATAATATCATTCAAAACCTTTCTCAGACCGATCCTAATCTGGGCTATTATAAAGGCATCTCTCTAATCATGCAGGCGTTTGTCTTTCAGAGAGTAGTAGATTTATATAATGATGCTCCTTACACCCAGGCTTTCAGCAGTACAAACACAACACCCGCCTACGACAAAGGCAGTGATATATACAAAAGCCTGGTTACCAGCATCGACTCTTCTATACTCATCATTAACACTGCAAAGCTGAATGCAAATGCTGAAAATCCTAAAACCTATGACGTTTTATTTGGAGGAGATATGAATAAATGGATAAGATTTGCCAATACATTAAAGTTGAAAATTTTAATGAGGTTGACGCAAACTTCCGGCGGTCCTGCTATGGCTACAGCAGAACTGAGCGGTTTAACTTCAGCAAATTTTTTGGGAGCCGGTGAAGATGCAGGGGTAAACCCTGGCTATTCAACAGCATCTAATACCCAGGAAAACCCTTATTTTTTAAACGTAGCTACAACTATTACAGGTTCGCCTGGCACTAATGCTAATTATTGGCGTGCAAACAGCTATGGAGTTGGCTTTTATAAAAATAATAATGATGTAAGAGCTAATTATTTTTATGCGGTAAACAAAGCGGGTAATATACAAGGCCGAAAAATAGGTAGTACTGCAGGTAATGAAGGTAACGACGTCATTTCAGCAGTTAGTGGTCCGGGAAACGCCAAAAATGCTGCCCAAAGCGCTGTAATTCTGGGTGCTTTTGAAAGTTTTTTCCTTCAGGCTGAAGCAATTCAAAGGGGTTATATAACGGGAGATGCAAAAAGCGCTTATAAATCGGGTGTAACTGCATCTTTTACTTTGTTAGGCGCAACAATGCCATCAGTTAAATCTGTGATCAATCCTACAAAAGATTCGATTACTTATACTCCTACTAGTTCAGCTCAATTTTATTTAGATTCTTCAATAAACAAAAATAATATCCTTGTTAACTGGGATGCAGCATCCGATAAAATCAGGCTTATTATCACTCAAAAGTGGGCTGCTTGTAATTCTTATGACGCTTTAGAGTCTTTCAGCGATTGGAGAAGGCTAAAAATACCTGTAGACTTACCTGTTTCAGATTATCCAGGCAGTCAGGCAACACATATTCCTTATAGGCTTTTATATCCTACCAGTGAAAGCAGCTATAATGCTGCAAATGCTGCCGGTGAAGGCGCCATAGATATTTTTAATTCTAAAATATTCTGGCAGCCTTAATACTTAACTTAAAATTTTTGATAAATGAAAAAAGTAAAAATATTCTTTATAATTGCATTTGCGCTTTCGGCATCTGGATGTTTAAAGGATAACCCAAATGTCGACTTCAGCAACATTAGCGCCATTGCTGAGATTTCTTCAGGTAGTCTTAGTTCTTCTAATTCACCCATTTCAGGATTAGACTATTTTGCTGCAGCAACATTACCGTATATAGGAGATAAAACCACTTACGATGTTACTTTCGACGTAAACATTACCGGTGAATATCCGCCTAAATCAGATATAACAGTAACGTTAGGAGTTGATGATGCAAAACGTGTTGCTTATAATAGTAAATATCCCGGAAATAACTTTGTTCTTCCCGCTGACAGCAATTACACTTTTGCTGTAAAGTCAGCAGTTATAAAAGCAGGCAGTCGTCTTGCTCAATTTAAAGTTACGTTCAAGCCCCAAACTTTAGATCCGGCAAAAAGTTATATGCTTCCTATTTCCATAACAGATGCATCAGGAATTACTATTAGTGGAAATCTAGGCACTGTATATTTACACATAATTGGAAATCCAATAGCGGGTGTGTACAAATGGGATTATACAAGGTGGAATGCTGGTGATGGTTCAGGTACTCCTAACGCAGCTTCATTTACAGCGCACTCTACTATATTTGTACCCGATGATGCTACAACTGTTGAAGTTCAGAGTGGTTATGGAGCTCAAAATTCATTTAATTATCGGTATGTTTTTTCATTTACAAACACTAACGGTGTTCTAAGTAATGTTTCTGTTAAAATGAATACTACTGATGTCAGTGCTGTTGCTGCTAATAATGGTATCACTCTTACTGGTGGTCCAACTCTCATATCAGCCGACCCGGTAGCGGGAGTGTATAAAGTTTCATTCCAGGTATTTAATGGTTCAGCAAACAGGTATTTTGAAGAAAAGTTTTATAAGTAATTTGTAACCTTAAGTAGAAAGGCTGCCCAATTTTTGAGGGCAGCCTTTTTTTATTTAATAATATCTTTACTGTTTTTAAATGTTATTAATCAAACTGATTAACATGAAAAGAATACATTTTGGCCTTTTTATTCTATGTATATTGATAATACATTCCGGATTTTGTCAACCAATAACTGCAAGAGGTATCGTGAGAAATGAAAATGGGACTCCGGTTCAGGGAGCTTTAGTGAGCGAGTTCAAGGCAAAATCAGCTTCAGCTACTTATACAGATTCCCTTGGTTTTTTTAGTCTTCCCTTATCTCAGTTTGCGAAGTTGAATATTAGCTGCAATGGATATAATGATACGCTAATAAATGTAGTGAATAATCAAAACGCATTGATTACTTTATCTGCATCTAAAACCGCAATGGGTACAACTAAAAATACTAATAGTACAGACAATTCTATGGTTAATAAAAATCTGTTTGAAGATGCCGCTTCAACTCAGACAGGGAATAATAACAATATAGTATATGGAGGGTCAAGAAATTATAGCAGTTCTGCCTTAATGCCTGTTTTTACGCACAAGGAAGAAACAAAAGGCAGCAGGTATCTTTTCGATAACTGGATGCATGGATATGCAAAAGATATAAACGGGCAGGAAGTTAAAAACTCGCGCTATTTGTTTAATTATGACAAAATGGAAGGCGGTTTATTGTTAACCCAGGATAAACAGTCGGCTATCGAAGTTGACAGAAAACAAATACAATCTTTTACGGTTTTTGTAAACGAACAAACGCCGGTTGTATATGAAAATATCCCTGCGATTGATGATACTCATTATGTTCAATTAATATCAACAGGAAGCAAGTACAAGATATATAAGCTAACTAAAACAAAATTTGTAAAATCAAACTATCATACGGATGGCATGGTAACAACCGGGAACCCCTATGACGAATATGTAGATGAAGATTCATATTTTGTTTTCAATGCCAAAAATAACCAGATGCAGAAGCTTCTTTTGAAGAAGAAATCTATAAAAGAAACATTTGCTGCTGAGGGTGAGAAATTAAACAAGTTTTTATCAGAGCATAGCAGCGATACAATGAATGAAACTTTTCTGAAGGATTTGGGAGATGATTTGAATAATTAAAACGGTATTGACTGAAAAGCTTTAGAATTACTTTAATGAAAAATACCGGCTTTACCTACATTTGCCAAAAAAAATCAGATGGCAGAACAGCAGCAACCTAACCAGATAAATATAGAAATCAGTGAAGAAGTAGCTGAAGGTACTTATGCTAATCTTGCAATCATAACGCATAGCCACGCCGAGTTTGTAATAGACTTTGTAAGCGTAATGCCGGGAACGCCTAAAAGCAAGGTTAAAAGCCGCATCATTTTCACTCCAATGCATGCGAAACGTTTTTTAAGAGCTTTAGAAGATAATGTAAACCGTTACGAAGCAGCAAACGGACCCATCCAGGATATGGAGCAGGTTGAGATACCTTTAAACTTTGGAGGACCTACTGCACAAGCATAGAGAGAGTAGGGAGTTAGTAGTCAATAGCCAATAGTCGGTAGTCAATAGCAGATATCATTATCTGATAGTCTTGTCTTTAATTTATAAGTGGAATGAGTATCTTTTCTTTTATTTATGACACTACGCCCAGTGCTTTCGAAAGAAAATTAAATAAACAAAAGAATACCAGCAGTTACAGGAATTTTTCAGGGTTTTGTATCATAAACCATAAAAGTTTAGCTACTTCCGTATTCAAGTTCAGCAACTCAGCATAATCTACTTTACTTAAATAATTACAATCTATAGAGAAGTTAAGCCATACTTCTGTTTCAGTGTTTTCTGTTTCACTATCATTCAGTTTGGAGATAAAGTAGTCTTTATATCTCCTTCTTTTATAAGCTTCAGCAATATTTGTACATACAGAACGGGATGATCTTCTTATTTGATCCGTTAGCGAGTACTTTTCTTCTACGGGGAATTTTTTACTAATAAAAAAAATACGCATAGCTAATTCGTAACCTTTTTTATAAGCTATCAAATCTTTATATGTGCTCATATCATGTTATTATTTATTTTAACTACAAACACTAATTTACAAAATTGACATGGTTTAGCTACTATTGACTATATACTAAAGACTATAGACTTTAGGCTGTTCACAGTATTCCATCATCCGAAAAACTGTAATACCCCTCGTCACTTACTATAATGTGATCGAGTACTTTAATGTCGAAAAAACCGGCTGCTGATTTTATTTTATCAGTCAGTTCCTGGTCATGCCGGCTTGGTTTAAGATTTCCGCTGGGATGGTTGTGACAAAGAACGAAGCTTACAGCCTCATGCTCCAAAGCTTTTTTCAAAATGATTCTTGGATCGGCTATAGTGCCTGTTATTCCGCCTTCACTGATTATTTCATAATGATTTACTTTATTGGCTCTGTTTAAAAAGATAACTGAAAAGACTTCATGCTTTTTGTACTGCAACTGCGCCTGCAAATACGCTGCTATATCTTTACTCGACAGTACAACTTCTCTTTTATTATCGGCCATATTTCTTCTAATGCCTAACTCTAATGCCGCTGCAATCGTTATGGCTTTGGCAGGCCCTAATCCTTTGATTTTAAGATTTACCATTTCTTTTACAGACAGTTTTGCCAGCCTCTGCAGGTTGTTTTCTGCAGCGGCCAGTAGTTCTTTTGCCAGGTCTACTGCACTTTTCTCAATTGAGCCATTATTAATTAATATCGCAAGCAATTCTGAGTTGCTTAAACTTTCAGCACCTTTCAATGCTAGTTTTTCGCGTGGCCTGTCGTCTATAGCCCAGTTTTTTATGCTCTGCTTATTCATTAGGTAAATTTTATACTTGCCGAAAATTAAAACTTCTATAGCTAATATCTATCTTCGCCCAGCATTTCTTTGAATATCTCATTAAACTATAAGAAAGGACGGAAGGATCGCGGGAGGCAAAAACTAAATTATAGTTGTCAAGTGATACAAGTGACCCTTTGGCTTGCCGAATAAAGAATGAAAAGTAGAAGAGTGCGACGCAACGATGACTCATAGTAGCAATACAGCCCGGTTCAAAAAAATATTTTCACTTTTTTATCACTTGCGCAGTATGTAAACAAATCTGTCAACTGTCATCTAAACAATTGTCAACTTCCATCTAAGGTATGAATCCTTCTATAAAAATTTTCTCTGGTACGGGCTCGCGAAGAGTTTCAAATAAAATTGCTGATCGCTTTGGAGCTGCGTTGGGCAAGATCAATATTCAGAAGTTTAGTGATGGAGAATTTCAGCCCGTGTATATGGAAAGCATTCGCGGCGATTACGTTTTTCTTATTCAAAGTACAAATTCTCCCTCAGATAATTTGATGGAACTGCTGTTGATGATAGATGCTGCACGCAGGGCAAGCGCTTATAAAATTGTGGTAGTGATGCCTTATTATGGTTATGCAAGACAAGACAGGAAAGATAAGCCCAGGGTCGCTATTGGTTCAAAGCTGATCGCTAATCTGTTAGTCGCTGCCGGTGCCGACCGTATTATTACCATGGATTTACATGCTCCTCAGATACAGGGATACTTTGATATCCCGGTAGACCACCTCGACAGTTCAGCTATTTTTATACCATACATTGAAAAACTTAAGCTTGAAAACCTTACTTTTGCGTCCCCTGACGTGGGAAGTACCAATCGTGTACGTGAAATAGCAAGCTATTTTAACAGCGAAATGGTGATTTGTGACAAGCATAGAAAGAGAGCAAATGAGATCGCAAGCATGGTGGT
>CAXUMK010000150.1:0-8057 GCA_964251885.1 uncultured Segetibacter sp.
CGCTTTGGTAAGCCTGGTAATTGTAATTGGTATCATTTATTTTATAAAAACAAAAAGCAACGAAGTGTTGCCGGAGGCGATTACAAACGACGACAACGATTATATAGTATGACACAAAAATGGCATCTCCTGTATGCGACCCGCAACCTGCCCGAGGCCACCATTATAAAAGGAATGCTCGAAGAAAACAGCGTGCCTGTTATGATTGTAAACAAGCAGGACAGCAGTTATCTCAATTTTGGTGATATAGAATTATACGTTCCGGTGCTGTTAAAAGATATTGCAAAACATTTGGTTGACCAGGGCTTGATGAATTAGATTTCTGACTTAAATGGCATTGTTTTAAAAGCTTTAATACTGATGTTTTTTTGGTTACCGGCTTTAGAACCTTTTTCAGCATCGTTGTGTCACTCACTTTTACGGCAACAACAAATTCGGCAATTTACAAATCAACTTTCAAGCCCCTTCAGGGGTTTGAGGCTTAACATATTCTTATGGCTTTTAACCTGCAAACTTTTAAAACCCGCGCCTCTACAGCAGTCATATTTGTTGTTATCATGCTGGCAGGCCTGCTTTGGAACCACTGGAGCTTTTTCATATTGTTTTCAATCATTCACTTTGGCTGCTGGATAGAATACCAAAAACTAATAGGTTTGATCGACCGTGAATACCAGAAGATAACGCCACTGCATAATTACGGTTTCATGATAGCGGGCTGGGCTTTTATGCTTGCAATGACGGGCAATGCTTACTCAATAGGCCCAATCACTTTACATGCTGTTGGTGTGCTGCTGCTTTTAATTTCGGGCATTATGCTGCCACTCAAACTGGTCTTTCTTACAAAAAATTTTTCTGTAAAAAACCTGCTATACTCACTTTCGGGTTTATTATACATCTCACTTAGCTGGGGATTAATGACTGGCATCAGAAACGAGGGCATGATTTCGCAAGGCTCCTTCGTTCTGTTAGATCCCGGCTGGATCATCCCCATCATTTTAATTGCCTCTATCTGGATAAATGATACGATGGCTTACATCGTTGGTTCCTTTATTGGCAAAACGCCCTTCTCTAAAATTTCTCCTAAAAAAACCTGGGAAGGAACCGGCGGCGGCGCTGTTCTTTGTGTAGCTGTTGTTTCGTTTGCGGGCTATTATCTTTTTCATTTTAAAGACATCGTAACGCTAATCGTTATTTCTGTTATAGCCGCAGTTGCCGGTACCGCCGGCGACCTGCTTGAAAGTAAACTAAAGCGCATGGCCGGCGTAAAAGACAGTGGCCAGATTATGCCCGGCCACGGAGGCTTCCTCGACAGGTTCGACAGCCTGATACTGGCAACTCCTTTCGTATGGCTGTATGTTTTTCTGTTTCAAATATGAATAAGTCATTAGTCATTCAGTCATTAGTCATTGAGTCATTGAGTCATTGAGCAATTGAGCAATTGAGTCATTAACTCTATATTTGCTCATTAATTTTATTTGATGGTCATTCACAAAGAGGGATACAAGAGTATTAGTATTGCTGCCTTGTTTTTCGGGCTCATAAATATTGCTTCATTTATTTTTTTAGGAGATAGTTATCCGGTAGCTGCAGGCGCTATTTTTATTATTTCTGTTGTTTTGTTTTTATTTATCGTTTCTTTTTTCAGAATTCCATATCGTTCTCTTACCAAAGGTGAGAGTGAGGTAATTTGTCCGGCCGATGGAAAAGTGGTGGTAATAGAAGAGATTATCGAAGAAGAATACTTTAAGGATAAGAGATTGCAGATAAGTGTTTTTATGAGCCCTGCCAATGTGCATGTCAATCGTAACCCGGTAAGCGGTGAGGTCGTATATAACAAATATCACAAGGGCAGATACCTGGTTGCATGGCATCCCAAATCTTCTACAGAAAATGAAAGGCACAGCGTAGTCATTAAGAATGATAAAGCTGAAATATTAGTTAAACAGATAGCAGGCGCTTTGGCAAAACGCATCATCAATTACCTTTCAATTGGTCAGGAGGTGCACCAGGGAAATGAGTTAGGCTTTATTAAATTTGGCAGTCGTGTTGATGTGATATTGCCGGCAGGCACAAAAGTAAACGTCCACTTGAACCAGGTTGTAAAAGGAGGCGTAACTGTTTTGGCCACTTTATAGTTCATCGACACTATAGAAACAATTTAATCTGCCTTTGTTCGTTACTTATCTTATATTTATTTTTTAATTTAAAATTTAAAACAGTTATATGAAAAGAATATTCACGATTGCAGCCTCAGCCTTATTATTTACAGGAGCAGCTTTTGCCCAGGAAGGGAAAAAATGTGCAGGAAAAGCATGCAGCAAAAAAGAAACCGCAAAAAAAGACGCGGCAAGTAAAGACACAAAATCAAATGCTTCGGTAAAAAAGGTATAAATACAATGTCATTTTAGATTTTTATGAGCTTCGTAATTTTTTGCGGAGCTTTTTTTATGATATCTGCCATCGCCTATCTCAGCAGATGGGAGTTATTTCGCGGTCATTTATTTGTGCATAATCCAAAAATTATTTCGGTGTCATACTAACCTTGCATTTATATCTTTATTTCTATGACTGTTGTTCAGGTAGTTAATTAATAAAGTATGCTTTAGTTCTTCGCTTCGCTCCTTCCATATGTGTTCTACTAAGTGTGAAAGTCTTGTTTCAGCGTCGTCTTCCGTTTCTCCCACCGCTATAGCTTGTGGAAATTCTTTAAAATAGGTAGTGTATTGATCCGTTTTGTTATCATATTCTACCACGGGTGTAAGTGAGATGTTTAACAGCAGTTGTGTAAGAGCCATAATGGAATTGTTTTTAGAGTAAGAAAATGGTAACATAAAACTACATTACAAAGGAATAAGGAACAATTGGGAAGGCACCCAAAATCCTGAAAGGTGTAGAAAAATTTACATTTGCGATATGCAATAATATATTTCAAATGGTAGAAGGTATTGAAGCGATTTTGGTCCGATGGGAAGGGGTGCATATTGCTAAAACCTGATTGAGGTAATGAAGGTTTTTACACTGATTGAAGAAGACAAGTACAATTATTTTTGACGATAAAAATTTAAAAATGAAAATTATCTCAATCATATTGATATTGTTCGTTGCACTTGAGCATTTCTACATTTTATGGCTTGAGATGTTTGCATGGACGACACAAGGGAGAAAGACATTCAAGTCTTTTCCACCCGAATTGTTTGAAAAGACAAAGTCTTTAGCTGCAAACCAGGGGTTGTACAATGGCTTTCTCGCTGCAGGGCTCATCTGGTCATTATTTATCAAAAACCCGCAATGGAGTAATTATGTGGCTTATTTTTTTCTGACGTGTGTAGTTGTAGCCGGACTTTACGGATCAATTACAGCAGACAGATCAATTTTATTGAAACAGGCGCTTCCAGCAGTCATTGCATTGATTGTAACATTTTTAGCTGCATAGTAAAATAAATCACCAAAGTCTCATTACTATTGTCATTTTATTTGCAAACCTTACCGAAAAATGAAACCAGTTTATGCTTTAATTTTTGTGTTATGCATTTTTTGTAGTTGCAGGAACAAAACCAAAGAGGAGGAAACAAACACCAATGCAGCACCTTCAGCAACTCCCATTATAAATTATGCTGTCACCAATTCTTTTCCGCACGATGCTTCGTTGTTTACAGAAGGGTTTGTAATGCACAACGATCAGCTTTTTGAAAGTACCGGCTCTCCTGATGACCTTCCGGAAACAAAATCATTGATAGTGACAGATGATCTGAAAACAGGTAAAGCAGTTGAAAAAGCAGAAATCGACCGGGCAAAATACTTCGGAGAGGGAATTGTGTTTTTTAAAGACAAATTATATCAGTTGACATATAAAAATAAGATTGGTTTTATCTACGACGCAAAGTCTTTTAAACAATTGGGCAGGTTTAGTTATGCTAATAGCGAAGGATGGAGTTTAACAACAAATGGAACGGAATTAATCATGAGTGACGGTACTGAAAATTTGACTTTCTTACATCCTGATAATTTAAAACCTGCTAAGACGCTTAGAGTTACAGAAATGGCGCTTCCATTATCTAAAATAAATGAGCTTGAGTACATTAAAGGATTTATTTACGCCAACATCTGGACAACTGATTTTATCGTTAAAATTGATCCATCAACTGGTAAGGTAGTTGGCAAACTTGATTTGAGTTCTTTACACGCCGAGGCAAAGAATAAAAATCCTGATGCTGATGTGTTGAATGGGATTGCTTATGATTCAACCTCAGACAAAATATATGTTACAGGCAAGCTTTGGCCTAACATTTACCAGATAGATTTTCCTCATTAATTATAGTTGTCAAGAGATATTAGCGACACTCTGACTTGTCGAATAAAGAATGAAAAGTAAAAGTGTGCGACGCAACAAATGACTCATAGTAGTAATTCAGCCCGGTTCAAAAAAAATTCTACTTACTTTTTAATGCCTTGGGGAACGAAGCAATCCTACTGCATTGAAGCCTGGCGTAGAACGAGATTGCTTCGTCGTTCCTCCTCGCAATGACGATCACGAATTTTAAAAGGACCGACAATTTGAAATGCACCCGTTGTGTTTTCAAACATTTCAGCGCTTATTTTTGTAAGATGTTGCCTGTAAAACGCCTGACAAAAGAGGAGGCTTTAAAAAAAATTAAACACAACTACTCTTACCAGGAGAGGTGTCACAATGAGGTTAAAGACAAGCTGTTTGGATACGGATTAAGAAAGGCAGATGCAGATGAAATAATTTCTAACCTAATTGAAAACAACTACTTAAACGAGGAAAGGTTTGCCAAACTATTTGCCGGAGGCAAGTTTAGAATGAAGCATTGGGGGCGTAAAAAAATACTCTACGAACTACAGCAAAAAGGGGTGAATAAGGTAAATATTGCACTCGGGTTAAAAGAAATAGACGGGGAAGAGTATGTTGCAGCCATAAAGAAACTTGTTAAAAGAAAATGGAAGGAATTAAGCGGCAGCCATCATATAGCCAAACAGGCAAAAACGTATGCTTACCTTTTACAGAAAGGCTATGAGCCGGAATTGATCAGCAGCGCAATTGCTGAAGTGGTCAAAGGAGAAAAATAAACCGTAAAACTTTTGTGATGTCATCTTTAACCTTTACTATCATTCAAACGCAGCTTCACTGGGAGGATAAGACGGCAAACCTGCAAATGCTGGAGGAAAAAATAAACGGCATTGGTGAGAAAACGGAAGTAGTTATTCTTCCTGAAATGTTTAGCACAGGTTTTAGCATGCGGCCGGAGCAACTGGCAGAAGGAATGGACGGCGAAGCTCTTACCTGGATGAAACGCATTTCTGCCGAAAAAAAGATCATTCTTACCGGCAGCCTGATGACCAAAGAAAGCGGCACATACTTTAACAGGCTTGTATGGATGCTTCCAAACGGGCAAATGGGAACGTACGATAAGCGACATTTATTTGCTTACGCCAATGAACACCGGCATTATACTGCCGGCGATAAGAGGTTAATCGCTTCGGTAAAAGGATGGAAAATTAATCTGCTTGTATGCTACGACCTACGGTTTCCGGTTTGGTCGAGGCAGGCACAGCATGGCGAAGAAAAGCGCGGGCCGGAGTACGATGTATTGATATACGTAGCCAACTGGCCCGAAAAGCGTAGCCATGCATGGAAAACATTATTGCAGGCAAGGGCAATAGAAAATCAATGTTTTTGTATAGGAGTAAACCGGGTTGGTAACGACGGAAATAACGTCTATCATAGTGGCGACAGCATGGTTGTAAATCCGGTGGGTGAGGTGTTGTTTCAGAAGGCGCACGAAGAAGTTGTGCATACATTTACTCTGCAAAAAGAAGAGCTTGAAAAGGTTCGCGAAAAAATGCCCTTCTGGAAAGATGCTGATCCATTTAAAATCATCCATGATTAATCTTCTTATTTATGATGCAGGTATATATTGCTGACCGCATTTTTACAGGTGAAGCATGGCTGACCAATCATGCCATCATAGTTGAAAATGGGGTCATTCAAAGTGTGGTATTGCAAAAAGATATTCCATCCGGTGTTGCTGTTTCATCGTATACAAACAGTTTTATAGCTCCTTGTTTTATCGATATCCAGATATATGGCGCTTATGGTTCTTTGCTTGCAGTCGAGCCCACTGCAAAGTCTCTTATAAAATTGTATGAATATTGTAAAGCCGGTGGCGCTCCTTATTTTCAGCCTACTGTAGCTACCAATTCTTATGATGTCTTTTACAAGTGCGTTGACGCTGTTAAAGACTACCGGAACCAGGGCGGCAAAGGCGCAATTGGTTTACACATAGAAGGGCCATGGATCAGCAAAGCAAAGAAAGGAGCGCACGTTGAAGAGTTTATACATTCTCCAAAGGTTGACCAGGCCAAAGCATTGCTGGAATATGGAAAAGGAGTGATTACAATGATCACGCTGGCCCCGGAAGTTTGCAGTACAGAAGTGATAGATCTGGTACAATCTTATGGAGTAATAATTTCGGCTGGTCACAGCAATGCCACTTTTGAAGAGGCTAATACTTGTTTTGGAAAAGGCATTTACGCCGCTACTCATTTGTACAATGCAATGAGTCCGTTGCAGCACCGCCAACCCGGAATGGTCGGTGCCGTTATGCACCATGAAACAGTTATGTCAAGTCTTGTTCCCGATGGTTATCATGTTGACTTTGCTGCGATAGGTATTGCCAAAAAAGTAATGCAGGAAAGGCTTTTCTTTATAACTGACGCAGTTACCGAAACCGATAAAGGATTTTACCCGCACCAGCGTGAAGGCGATAAATATGTTTCGAATGGCATTTTAAGCGGCTCTGCTTTAACAATGGCAAAGTGTGTAAAAAATGCTGTAGAAAAGGTTGGAATTGAACTGCCTGAAGCTTTGAGAATGACCAGCCTTTATCCTGCACAGGTAATGAAACTGGATACTCAGCTTGGAAGAATTGCCCCAGCCTATAAAGCCGCATTTGTTGTAATGAACGATCATCTTGAAGCTGTCGAAACGATTGATTGAATAAGAAGTTTTTTTTACCGACTTTTGTTCTCTGATTTGCCTTCAGTGGCGACGCTCCGTTCAACTATTAAAACTCTATTCTGCATTATGGACAGAATTATAAATAACTCAAAACACACCAAAACTGTTTTGTTTAAAGAGTTCGAATACCTCGACTTAGTTCCGTATTCCATTGCGTTGATACTATTAATTGCTGAGGTATATATCCTGACCGCTTTCATTACGCTTTCACAAACGATGTAACCCCCCGACCCTAAAGGGAGCTAAAACCTTCGTGTGTATTTCTTCAAGTTCCCCTTCGGGGGATTTAGGGGTCTGTCTTTTGGGGTATGTTAATTGCAACTTCATTGCTTTAAAAATAAATTTTAAATTATGTGGATAGTGTATGCGTTGATAGCTGCGGTATTGGCAGCGGTGGTTACAGTTTTATCTAAAGCAGGTATTAAAAATATAGACTCAAGTGTAGGATTTGCTATACAGTCGGTATTAATAATTGCTATTTCATGGGGAGTAGTTGCAGCGCAGGGTAACCTTGCACAGTTAGCTAAAATAGACAAACGTACATGGATATTTTTAACCCTTGCGGGAATAGCCACTGCCCTTTCATCGTTGTTTACATTCAGGGCATTGAAGCTGGGCGATGCGTCTGCGGTAAACCCTTTAGAACGAATTTCTCTCATATTCGCCATCATTTTTGCTGCCGTTTTTCTCAAAGAAAAGATAACATGGCAGGTAGCGGCAGGCGGTGTATTAATTGCATTGCTGATTGCATTCGCAAAAAAAGGCTCATAGTCTAAAAAAGAGTAATGGTAAGCTTATAGGAAACTAGTAAGCTCTGCATGCAATAACTTGTATATTTGTTTCCTAACAAATTAACCTCAACTAAAAATTCTCTTTATGATTACCTTAAAAGATGCAAAAAAAATAATTGCTGCTGCTGAAAAAAAAGCGGAAGAAATCGGCCAACCCATGAATATAGCGGTAGCGGATGCCGGTGGAAATTTAATAGCCCATGTACGTATGGATGGTGCATGGATAG
>CAXUMK010000150.1:8067-12962 GCA_964251885.1 uncultured Segetibacter sp.
TTCAAGAGCTTTCGACATTGCCACAAAGGACCTGGCAACTCATTCTCAATCAGGCGGACAGTTTTTCGGCATTCATGCATCTAACGACGGAAAGATCATGATCTTCGCCGGTGGCATTCCTCTTAAAAAAGATGGAAAAGTAGTCGGCGCTATTGGTGTCAGCGGTGGATCGGGCGACCAGGATCATTCTGTTGCAGAAGCCGGCGCTGATGCATTTTAATTCTATCAAAATTCAATGTATTACCGGATGTGGCAAAGACAGGTGTATACTTCACGAAGGGGTCTTTGTGCGTTGCTGAAAATTGAAAAAAGAGCACAAGTGTGCGACGCAACGATGCCTCATAGTAGTAATACAGTTCGGCTCCAAAAAACCATTGCGCATTTATGCAGTGCGAAGTATAAAGATGCATGCCTGTCTCGTTAGTATTAATATTTGCTCAAAAGAAGATACAAGCACAAGAAAATAGTAAGCTTGGAAAGATAAAACACCTCACAATCTATGAGATTTAACTTCCCCGTCAGCGTTTTAGCTATCTCGTTGTTCACAACACATTCCTCCACTTATGCACAGGTAACAAAAGCAAGCGACCCGGTTTATCAAAACCTCGATACATCGGTAAAACCGGGTGACAACTTTTTTATGTATGCCAATGGTGGCTGGCTTAAAAGAAATCCTATTCCGGCAGCTTATTCAAGTTGGGGAATTGGGAATGTAGTGGGAGATGACCTTCGCGACCGCCTTAGAAAAATAAATGATGACGCAGAAAAAGCGAATGCACTAAAAGGTACAGGCACGCAAAAGATCGGCGATTTTTATTACAGTGGATTAGATACGGTTACCATTGAAAAACTGGGCTTGAGTGCCATCAAACCGCAAATAGAACGTATTGACCAAATTAAAACCAGGCAGGATGTGCTGGATGCTGCTGCTTATTTCACCACTATTGGTGTCAGAAACTTTATCGGCAGCGGGGTAGGACAGGATGCAAAGAACAGCACTAAAATGATGCTCCATTTCAGGCAGGCTGGCTTAGGTTTGCCTAACCGTGATTATTATTTTAAAACCGACACACGTACTGCCAAAATCAGGGACGACTATGCACGCCGGCATTTGCCCGCTATGCTTGCACTTTCTGGTCTTACAGATACTGCTGGCGCGAATGCTGTTTTCAGCATAGAAAAATTCTTAGCAGACAGCAGCCGCAACTTGGTCGCACTTCGCGACCCGTACAAAAACTACAACAAAATGTCTGTTGCACAACTGAACCAGTTGACACCAGGCATTAACTGGAGTAGCTTGTTGCCTAAGATGAGTTTGCAATCTGTTGACAGCGTTATTGTCGGTCAGCCTGAATACTACCAGGCATTGGATAAGGCTTTGACCCAGTACACGGTTTCAGACTGGAAAGCGTATTTAAGATGGAAACTTGTTTCTGCTTACGCTCCTTTTTTAAGTAAGGATTTTGAGGAAGAAAACTTTCGTTTTTCAGGAACCGTTTTATCGGGGCGAAAAGAGCAGCTTCCACGCTGGAAGCGTGTGCTGGATACCGAAAATGGTTTAATGGGCGAACTGCTGGGACAGTTGTTTGTGAAAGAATATTTTCCGGCACAAAGCAAAAAAAGGTACGTTGACATGGTAGAGGCGATTCGCCAGGCTTACAGGGAACACATTGCCAAATTAGACTGGATGAGCCCTGAAACAAAACAAAAGGCTTTGCTGAAACTAAACGCCATTCATCCCAAAGTCGGTTACCCTGACCAGTGGCGCGATTACTCTGCTTTGCAAGTCAGCCGCAGTTCTTATGCTCAAAATGTGCTGAATGGCCGTAACTGGCAATACCTCGAAAATATTCATAAGCTGGGCAAACCGGTTAACCATGCAGAATGGAACATGACGCCTCAAACCTATAATGCCAATTACAGTCCTTCTAATAATGAAATAACTTTGCCAGCCGCACAGTTTATGATACCTGCTGTAACAGATGCAGATGTAGATGATGCAGTTGCGTATGGTTATGTGGCTGCCTCTACGATCGGCCATGAAATTACACATGGCTTTGATGACCAGGGTCGCCAGTTTGATGCGCAGGGCAATCTGAAATCGTGGTGGACATCGCAGGACTCATTGCGTTTTACCCAACGTGCTGAAAAATTAGCAGATCAATTTAGCGGATATAAAGTGCTTGACACATTGCATGTAAATGGAAAAGCGACTTTAGGTGAAAATATTGCTGATCTGGGAGGGATTGTTTTAGGCCTGGATGCTTTTAAAAAGACGCAGCAATACAAAGAAGGAAAACCAATCAACGGGTTAACGCCGGTTCAAAGGTTCTTCCTGGGATATGCCTTAGGCTGGCTTGGCCAGGAACGCGATGAAGCATTAGCAAACCAGGTAATGACAGATGTACATGCTCCCGGATTTCTGCGTGTAAATGCCCCTTTTTCTGATGTTGATGAGTTTTATACCGCTTTTAATATTAGAAAGGGAGATGCGATGTGGATTGATCCGGATAAGCGGGTAAAAATCTGGTAGGCTTTAATTATACTTTGCCACATTTAGTATTTGTATTTTTTGGGTAACCGTCAGTTGTATTTCAGGCAACTCCGGTTGTGTCACTCACTTGTACGATATCTTTTTATAGCAGCTTTTTTAAAAGAAGTACACGAAACATAAGTCGGTAAAGTAGAATTTAAAATCATTGTATAAATACTCTGCTACTATCGTAAAACAGGATAATGTTGGCAAAATGTCTTTTACGGCATTATCTTCTTTTTCCTTCTTTCAATCTTATTTACCCTCATCTTTCAAATTCCTGATTAAGGCTACCTCAAGAATTTTTTTGGCTGTTTCGGCGTCGAGACCCGATATCTCAGTTATTTTTTCAAGAATTTGTTTTTCTTCTTCGGTAACTACTCCGTCGGCAAGGAAAATATCACAACAATAGCAGAACAATTGCGGACGAAGGCTTTCTTTAATGTTTTCAAAACTTCCTTCTAAAATTTCGTGGGGAGTGAAATTATTATATGTCCTCTCTGCAAGTTGTAAATATTCTGCGCCGTCATAATCATTAAAAACAGTCATGGTCATAAATAAAGTGTCGATGTAGTTCAACTCTTCATCACCTATATTTCCCTCTGCATTTGCGCAGCAATAGAGAACGGAAGAATAGGCTTCACGTATATCCTGCGGCACATACTTCTTTTCGGTTGGAATGCGGTTTAGCAGGTTGTCAAACAATCCCATTTTATATTCTTTTAGAAATTAAACTTACAATAATAACGCGTACGGCGCTATTTTATTACTTCGACAGAATGCCTGCCTCAAAACCTGGTTTTAGCGACACCACAATTACGATTGATGATAACGGTTGTTTGAATGCGGCAAACTTACAAGATAAGCCTGCTTAAAACTCTAATCTATACTTCCCGCCTTATAAGTTTCGCGTAAACGGGACAAGTAGTGCATTGTTGAATATAGAATAAATGGCACAAGTGTGCGACGCAACGATGTAAAATAGTAGCAATACAGACCGGCTCATAAACTCTTTGAGCATGTGTATGCAGCGAAATATAATTACTTGAATTTGTATGCTTCCCACCTGGTAAAACTATCATTGAATAACCCTCTTTTTCTTTAGAAGATTTAAAAAGTTATGCGATGCTTCAAAGTTTTTATACTTTACCATGCTAAAACAACATTGCTATGTCTTTAAACGCTTATCTCACTATCAAAGGCGCACGCCAGGGAAATATTGCCGGCAGCGTAACACAAAAAGGAAGGGAAAACCAGATCATGGTTATCGCTGTAAACCACGAAATAACTACTCCCCGCGATCCAGCCAGCGGTTTACCAACGGGTAAACGAATGCATAAACCAATAGTAATAACCAAGCAAATTGATAAGTCGACGCCTTTGTTATACAATGCGCTCGTCAACAATGAAAACCTGACCGAGGTAACTCTGCGTTTCTGGGCACCTAATATTGTTGCCGCTGCCAGTACCGGGCAGGAGGTACAGAACTATACAATCGTGCTGACGAATGCAAATATTGCTTCGATATCCACCGATATGATGAACAACGCAACAGATGTTGGAAGCAAACTTGCCGTGATGGAGACAATTGCATTTACTTATCAAAAGATACAATGGACATGGAATGACGGTGGCATAACAAGTGGAGACGACTGGTCGAGACCGGTGGTATAATCACTTAGGATTTGCATATACGCCTACACCGTACCTTTTTAATACAAGCAGCTTTAGCTTGTTATCTTTTGCAACGAGCATTTTATATTCTTTGAAATGCTTTTGCTTATCTAAAAAGCCGATAATACAAGACATTTTTTCCGGGCCTTTAATAACCTGTACTACCGGCCATGTTCCAAAATTGGGAATTTTTAAAGTATCCGTTTCCAGGACACCTTCATATTGCATCTTCAATAAAAATTGAAAAGTTGCTGACGTTTCATACACCTTAACGCCAAAGTACTGATGAAGCAGCGGGTTATTTATCGGAATAATATAAGAAGCGACAGGCGATCTGCTGACTTGTTTCCTAAAAATCGGAATGGTATCATTAGTAGTGAATGAACCGGAAGAAGATGTCTCATTTTGCCGCTTATTTTGCGAACAGCTATACAACAGCAGAACAAAGAATAGAACGGTATAATTCATAATTTTCAAAGTTAAGCGACGTCAGTATTTGTGGGCATTTCAAATTGTCGCTTTCAAATTGTTGTCCTTTTATAAGTTCTATCGTTCGTCATTGCGAGGCACGGCTTGTCCCGCAACAAAAGCGTATTGGCGTCAACTTAAGAGTTTTTTGGGGACGAACATTGATTTTTTGTGGTACATCGTTGTGTCACTCACTTATACGGCAAACCTTTATTCAGCT
>CAXUMK010000151.1:0-12918 GCA_964251885.1 uncultured Segetibacter sp.
GTCATTGTAACAGTCACTTGTTTTCCTTCAAAATTACTTAACCTGATACCTATGTTTGACTGAGTTGGATTAGGATAAGCAATTACAGACGTTTTAGCCACATTATTAAAGTTAACAGTCTTAACGCCATAATCTGTAGGTTTCCCATCTATGTTGTACTGAGTCAATTTATAATAATTAAGCCCGTTTGACGGATTGTTATCATAAACAGAATACTTCGAGGTGTTTGCGGTAGTTCCTTTGCCATTAACTGTTGCCAGTGTATAGAAACTCTTGCCATCGCCGGAACGTTCTACTTCAAACCGGCTGTTTCCCTGTTCTGAAGCAGTTGCCCATTCGATTCTTGCTTTTTTACCTTCAGGTAAAGCAGTAAAACTGATAAGGCTGACGGGTAAAGTGCCATCGGCATTAATAGCAAAACTGGATGTTGCAAACGTAGAACCGATAAAACTGTTATCAATTGCCTGCACCCCCCAACGGTAAGTGCCGGCAGGAAGTCCTTTGATGATCCACCTTTTATTAAGGTTAACATTACCTAACCTTTGAAGCTTTAATTTTCCTGTGGCTGTATCTGCTAATGGATAATAAAACCACTTACCTGTTTGGTCGACCAAAAATATGTTATAGCTAAGAGCGTTTTGAGGCGTAGTAAGATCGGTAGCAGCGTTCCAGCTTAGAGTAAGAGATGCCTGGTTACCGGTAGCACTTAAATTGGAAGGAGGATTTGGCCTGACATTTTTAAGAGTAGCAGGGTTTACAACAATTACAGAAACATTTGAATAGAAACCACTGCCGGCTCCATTAAAATCATTGCCTGAATAACCGGTAAGAATTAGATCAAGATCTCCATCGTTATCAACATCTGCTACTTCTATCGTATTTTCAGATACACCAGGAAGCTGAGGATTTCCTGCATATTTTGTGAATGTGCCTGCATTGTTTAAAAAGATAGCTGTGGCCTGTCTTCCGGAGTCCTGGTTATAACCTGTGACTACTACGTCTAAAGTGCCATTATTATCCCAATCGAAAAAGCGGCCACCTCCGCCGGTGCTGTTTTGCCGGTAAAAAGTGAAGGTTGTATTCGCTGTAAAAGATGCACCTGCATTATTGTGATACAAACGATAAACACCATCATTATCCTCTCCTGAACCTAAATAACCATCACCATTTAATAACAAATCAAGGTAACCGTCACCATCATAATCACCCCATACTGCAGAACCGTTTCCTTTGGGTGTAAAACCAAAATCATGTACCGTGAAGGTTCCATTATTATTGACAAACATTTTTGAAAAGCGGGTGTTAGCTGTTGTTTCAAATCCTGCGTCTACAAACAAATCCAGATCTCCATCATTATCAAAATCCACTACGGTTACCTGGGGATCTGTAAAAGTATAATCGTTAAATTGAAGAGATTCTGTAAATCCTCCCATCTTATTATTGAAATAAATTCTCGATTTACCGGCGGTATTATCATTACCAAAAACATACATATCCAGGTACCCATCATTGTTCAAATCGGCAAAACCACTGCTCGGCGCCAATTGGGCTAATGTAACACCCGTATAGGGCGTAAATGTACCTGTACCGTTTGATGTATAGATACCTGTAAAAGCACGACTGGCTGTATCGAAACCCGCTTCTATTACATCCGGTTTTCCATCCTGATTAATATCTCCCCAGTCAAACGTGGTTCTGGTGAGATAAGTAAAAATTGAAGTTGTGGGAGTATAATTTCCGGCACCGTCATTTAGAAACACCTGTTCTCTTCTTACCAAACCCTTTACACTGTCTTCTCCTGATATGACAATATCATAGTCACCGTCACCATCAATATCCATTACAGATACTCCGGCATGTTGTACAGGAAGGTTTAAATTTTTGACAGTAAACTGGGCAGATACGTTAAAATGAGTAAAAAGCCCGATACCCAGAAGAAAGAGTAGATTTTTTTTCATTGCAAGCAAATTTTAAATTTTGAAATAAGGTTTAAATAAAAAGCTCAGTTGAGAAGGCAATCATATTAATGAAGTAAATTTAGTTGAATAATTTAAACATCCTAATAAGTTATTTCAAATAATTCTACTTGGTCAACGACGATAATACATCACTCTAACAAATGCCTTCCTGACATGCTTTCCCCCTTATTTCAAAAGCCGCTTACAGGTTTCGTACTTTTACAATTATGGAAGAACAACTAGAGCAAATTCTTGCCGCTTTTAAGATTGAAAATCTGAACGAAATGCAACTCGCATCAATAGAGGCAAGCAAACAGCAAAATGATATTATCCTGCTTTCTTCTACCGGTTCAGGCAAAACGCTTGCTTTTTTATTACCTGTACTAAATGGGTTAGATAAAGCAAATGATAAAACACAGGCGCTGGTGGTAGTACCGTCAAGAGAGCTTGCTTTGCAGATCGAGCAGGTATTTAAAAAAATGAGCACAACATTTAAAGTCACCTGCTGCTATGGGGGGCACAAACGTGAGATTGAGGAGAATAATTTACTACAGGCGCCAGCCTTAATTATCGGTACCCCGGGCAGAATAGGAGACCATATACGAAGGGGAAATATTCAAACTGACAGCATAGAAACGTTGGTGCTTGATGAATTTGATAAATCGCTTGAACTGGGCTTTCTGGAGGAGATGGCTTTTATAATCGGGTCATTAAAACAACTTAAAAAGAAAATTTTAACCTCTGCTACCGAAGCAACCGACATTCCTGATTTTATTCAGTTGAATGAACCGGTAAGACTAAACTTTTTAACCAGGGAAAAAGAAACAGCGCTTGAAGTAAAAATTGTAGAAAGCGATGACAAAGACAAATCAGATACACTTTTCAGGTTGATTTGTTATTTGGGAAACAGATCTGCCATCATTTTCTGCAACCATCGCGAAGCGGTTGAGCGAACGAGTAGTTTGCTATCTGATAAAGGTATCATCAATGTTTTTTATCACGGAGCTTTAGAACAACAGGAACGTGAAAGCGCTTTGGCTAAATTTAGAAACGGTACATCAAATGTGTTAGTCACTACCGACCTTGCCTCGAGAGGTCTCGATATCCCAAACATCCGTTACATCATTCACTATCATTTACCTGCAAATGAAGAAGTTTTTACGCATCGCAACGGAAGAACAGCACGTATGGATGCAAGTGGTACAGCTATTTTGATAATCGGCCCCGAAGAAAAAATTCCTGATTATCTTCCTGCCGATCCCGGTAAAATAGAATTACCCGAAACTAATGAATTACCCGAAAAACCAAAATGGTCAACCCTTTTTATAGCTGCAGGTAAAAAAGACAAGGTCAATAAAATGGATATTGTCGGCTTTTTAACCCATAAAGGACAATTGAAAAAAGAAGACATTGGGTTAATTGAAGTGAAAGATTTCTTTTGTTTTGTTGCAGTTAGAAAAGTGAAAGTGAGCCAGGTTTTGCAAAACATAAAAAATGAAAAAATAAAGAATAAGAAAGTGAAGATCGATGTGGCAAAGTAGCTATGCAGTTGAATGTGAAAGCAATGCTGTTTAACACCTTTTGAAGTTTATCAAGGGATACAAGTGACTCTTTGGGCTTGTTGAATAAACGATAAAAAGTACACGAGTGCGACGCAACGGCTGACTCATAGTAGTAATCAGGACCGGTTCAAAAAAAATCCTACTCACCTTTTTATTTCTTGCGTAGTATAAAGTGGTCGTTCAGCCTGCAACTGATAAGTTTTTTTGCTTTAGAAGAAGCAGAATGTAAAGAATCTTTCATTTAAACAACTTTTACCTTTTATAAATCGTTTGTAAAATAAATAACATTTAGTCAGGTTACTTTGATACTAAAGCAGCATAAATACCCGTAGTAATATCTATATTTATAACAGCGAAATTTTCATGACAAAACAAGTAAAATTACTTCTGGCCTCAGCCCTCGTTGTTTTCGTGCTGTTATTTTCAAATAATGCAAAAGCACAGGAAAATCGTAACGACACAATGAAGGTGTATGCATTTGTAGTCGACGGTGACACTATACCCGGCGGCCGTATGCTGGATGTGTATGTGCATACAAAAATGCTTGAAAAATGGAAAAAGTACTGGGCAGAGTGGACACGCCTGAGAAACGCAGTCTATGTAACCTATCCTTACGCAAAAGCTGCGGGCCGCGTAATCAATGAGATAAATGGAAGACTTGCAAACGTGACTGACAAGCAGGAACGCAAAAAGATAATAAAATCGCGGGAAAAAGACCTGAAAAAGGAATTTGCAGATAAGCTCACCAATCTCTCTGTTTACCAGGGTAAGGTATTAATGAAGTTGATTTACCGTGAAACAGGCAATAACTGTTATAACCTGATACAGGAGTATAAAGGTGGCTTCACTGCCGGATTTTGGCAAACTGTAGCTGTTTTGTTTGGCAGCAATCTTAAGCAGAATTATGACGCTGCCGATAAAGATCGTGCAATTGAACTAATTGTACAGGATGTAGAAAGAATGTACGGGCACCGGGGCTGATTATTGGAATGCTCAAATACAATCAATACTTATACTTCCCGCTGCATAAAAATGTACAGTTATCTTTTGGAGGCGGTCTGCATTACTACTATTTTACATCGTTGCGTCGCACACTTATACTTTTTTTTCATTATTCATCAATGCACAATCTTATCCTGTATGTAGTATAATTTTCAATACTCATACTCAATACTCAATACTTACTACTCCCTACTCCCTACTTACTACTCCCTATCTATTTGTTTTAATTAACAATAATCTTCCTTTAAAACCTTACCTTGCAGCAACTTAATAATTGGACGTAAAATATGTTTGATAAACTGGATATCCTTGCTTTTGGTGTCCATCCGGATGATGTGGAATTGGGTTGTTCGGGAACTATTTTAGCTTCTGTTGCGCAGGGAAAGAAGGCCGGGATTGTTGATTTAACCCGCGGTGAATTAGGAACAAGAGGAAGTGCTGAAACCAGGAAGGCAGAAGCAGCCGAAGCTGCAAGGGTATTGCAAATTTCGGTGAGGGAAAATCTTGAAATGGCGGACGGTTTTTTTGAAAATGATGAAAATCACCAAAGAAAAGTTATTGAAGTAATAAGAAAGTACAAGCCTGAAATTATTTTGTGCAATGCAATTGAAGATCGACATCCTGATCATGGAAGAAGTGCCCAACTGGTAGAAGATGCAGCATTTTTGTCGGGATTGCGAAAAATAGAAACGCAGGCAGCAGGAGAGAAGCAGGAGGCATGGAGACCCAAATATGTTTTTCATTATCTGCAGGATCGTTTTCTGCAACCTGACTTTGTTTTTGATATTTCAGCGTTTTTTGACCAGAAGTTAGAATCGGTTTTGTGTTATAAAACACAGTTTTACAACCCCGACCTGGACGAACCTCAAACTTATATCTCAAGCCCTGATTTCTTTGACGCTGTGAAAGCAAGAGCAATGATGCTTGGAAAAAGAATCGGTGTAAAATATGCGGAAGGATATATAAGCCGCAAAATGATAGGATTTAATACTTTTGACTCTTTTATTCAGTATACAACGTAAAACCGTCAGTAAAAACGAACATACAAACACAAAACCGGAATTATAAATTTCTACTATCATGGCTACACCCAAATTCGCTACTCAAAAGCAATCTTTTCACGCCGAGCTTAAAAGAAGGATTAACGATTATTTTACCGAAAGTAATATCAGCACATCGGGCAATTATAAGCTGTACACTAAAGCGGCTATCCTTCTTATCAGCTTTACTATAACCTATATTCACCTTGTATTTTTTACTCCTCCAACTGTTTGGGCTCTTCTTGAAGCGGCTTTATTAGGCGGTCTTATGTCTGCTATTGGTTTCAATATTATGCACGATGGAGGCCATGGAAGTTTCAGCGAATCTCCTTTTGTTAATAAGTGTGCGGCCATTACTTTAGGCATTTTAGGCGGCAGCCCTTTTATGTGGAATGTAAAGCACAACATTATTCACCATGCATTTACAAATATTGATGGTGTTGATGATGATATAGATGCCAAGCCTTTTTTAAGAATGGCATCAACTCAAAAGAAGTATAAGATACATAATTTTCAGCATTGGTATTTTTGGTTCTTTTATTGCCTTCTGCATTTTTACTGGAGTTTTGTTTCTGATTACAAAAAGTATTTTACCAAAAAGATCCAGAATATTCCTTTAAAGAAAATGGATACCGGCGACCATATTAGTTTCTGGGTTTTCAAAATCGTTTATTATTCTTTGTTTATTGTTATTCCAATTATGAAAATTGGTTTTACTGAATGGCTGATTGGTTTTCTTTGCTTTACAGCAGTTACCGGTTTTATATTGAGTATTGTTTTTCAGCTTGCACATACCGTAGAACACACTCATTTCCCCATGCCTGATGTTATTACCAATAAAATAGAAGACGAGTGGGCAATACATCAATTGAAAACAACTGCAAATTTTGCTACAAGAAGCAAGCTGGTTTCGTGGTATGTGGGTGGTTTGAACTTTCAGATCGAACATCATTTATTTCCCAAGATATCTCACATTCACTATCCGCAGATAAGTAAAATAATTAAACAGGCCTGCCAGGAATATGGTATTCAATATGTAGAATATCGTAAGATGAGCCAGGCGATTGTTTCTCATATCGCTTACTTAAAACAAATGGCTAATGCTTCTTAAAAAAGCATTTACATTTTATTAAAAAGTGCAGTCAGGTTATGGCTGCACTTTTTTTTGCTGTTTACTTAGCGCAAATTCTAATTGCTTCTATTTTACCAACTGATCTTTTCGTGTGCTTTCTTTAAAAGCTGCCATAAAAAGATACGGTACAAGGGAGTGACACAACCGGAGTTGCCATAAGATACAACTGACCGTTACCTAAAAACTTAAATACTAAACATGTAAAGCAGGATGGCTTTATTAACCCTTATACTTAAAATAAGGATGGCATAGTTTAAGTAACAGAATATTTTCATCACATAAACTTTGTCTATGCAGGTCAAACAATACCCATTTTATTTAAAAAGCACAGTAATTCTTTTTGGAATTATCTTATTAAGTTATGTATTGGTGAATTTAAGAGATATACTCGTTCCTTTTTCCTTTGCTCTCATCATTTCAATTCTGCTTAATCCATTGGTAAACCTGTTAAGGAAAAGGAATATTTCTCAGGTATTTTCAATTATTATAGCTATGCTTATTACCATAGTTGTTGTAGCAGGTATACTTTATTTTCTCTCTTCTCAAATAATTGGTTTCGGAGATAACCTTCCTCTTTTAAAAACCAAGTTTACCAATATTCTGCACGAGCTGCAGCAATGGTTACAGATGAAGTTTGGCCTTGCTATAGATAAACAGGTACAACTGCTGGATGAAGCTTTAAACAACAGCAAAGCGCTGGTTGGTCAAACTGTAGGAACAGCCGTAGACACTCTTGTTGTTGTTTTTTTGCTGCCGGTGTATGTTTTTTTTCTGCTCTTCTATAAAACTTTGGTTCTTAATTTTCTTTATGAAGTTTTTGCTGAAGAAAACACAAAGCAGGTGGGCGAAATACTCAACCAGACAAAAACAGCCATACAAAGTTATATGGTCGGATTGCTGCTTGAAGCGCTGATAGTAGCTGTTTTAAACTCTGCAGCATTAATGATATTGGGAGTTGAATATGCTATTCTTATTGGCGTGATTGGCGCTATTCTAAACATGATTCCTTACATCGGCGGTATTATAGCCATTGCTTTACCTGTACTCATGGCAACGGTAACAAAAGATGGATACTCCACTCAGTTGGGTATTATCGTAGCTTATTCGATTATCCAGTTTATAGATAACAATATACTCGTGCCGCGAATTGTTTCTTCCAAGGTTCAGATAAATTCCTTGTTTTCTATTCTCGTCGTTTTGCTGGGAGGCGCATTATGGGGAGTAGCCGGTATGTTTCTTTCTATACCTGGCGTAGCTATTTTAAAAATTATTTTCGACCGCATCGAAGACCTTAAACCCTGGGGCAAACTGCTGGGCGATGAAGTACCCACACGCCATAAAGGGCAAATATGGATGCGCCGCCGCAAAAAACCATCAATCGCAGAAAAAATGGTTGAATAAAGAAATGGACTTGTAATAAATACTCTTATTTAACGCAGTAAGAATTTTTTGTTACGGGCTTTTGACACTCTCTTAAACATCGTTGTGTCACTCCCTTGTACTTTTTAAAACTTTATTCAGCTTTTCTTATCGCATATCTTCGCAATTATAAAATCAATTAAAACATTTCAAAAATGGGTTTCGATCAATACCACGAGCCGCCTGAAGAACTTTCACAGGAAACCAGAACACTTGCACGCATGCTTGCAAGCCTGATTGAAGAAACGGAAGCTATCAACTGGTATCAGCAAAGAATCTCGGTTGAGAAAGATTCTGCTGCAAAGGCTATCATGACCAATGCGCAGCATGAAGAGTTTAAACATTTTGGAATGGACTTAGAGTTTCTACTTAGAAAGATGCCGGTATGGCAAAAATGCATTGAAGAAATATTGTTTAAAAGCGGCGATATTGTAAAGCTGGGCGAGAAAGGAGAGGAAGCATCTGAATAACCCTGCCCTGAAGGGCAGGGCAAAGGATGTTCATGCTTATCCATTGCCCGTCCTAAAGGACGCTTTTATCTATTGCCCCGTCCTTCAGGTCGGGGAGCAAAGCAGCATATAGGACTTCGACTGTATGTAGTGCCTTTCTTCCGGTTCCGTCTTTTATTTGGTGACGGCAACTGGTGCCTGGTGCAGCGATAATCACATCTGATGATAGTTGTCTTACAGCAGGAAGAAGCACCAGTTCTCCGATCTGCATAGATATATCATAGTGTTCTTTTTCATAGCCAAAAGAACCAGCCATCCCACAACAGCCTGAAGGTATTGTTTCAACCGTATAATTTTCGGGAAGCGACAACATGCGTACAGAAGCAGGCAAAGCAGACCATGCTTTTTGCTGACAATGTCCGTGCAGTTTTATCAGTTTCTTTTCTTTTGTAAACTGCTCTTTGCTGATATTTCCCTTTGCCGCTTCTTTGGTTATAAACTCGTCTATCATGTAGACATTCGACGATAATTCTTTCGCGGCATGCAACTGGTTATCATCCACCAAATCAACATACTCATCTCTAAAAGTAAGAATTGCAGAAGGTTCGATGCCAATCAAAGGGGTATCTGCCGAAACGATTTTACTCAGCAATGCAACATTCTTTTGTGCGATCTTCTTTGCATGCCGCAGCAATCCTTTCGAAAGCCATGCCCTGCCACTTTCTTCATGCTTTGGTATTTCTACCTCATAACCCAGTTTTTCGAGTAATAGTATTGCCTTAATCCCAATCCCGGTATCATTATAATTTGTAAACTCGTCGCAGAAGAGGAAGACTTTTTTCAAAGGTTTAGGGTATAAGGTATAAGGTATAAGGTCATCTTCCTTCTGCCTTCCACCTTTCACCTTAAACCTTTCACCTCCCACCTTGTTTAAGGGTTCAGGGTGTAAGGTGGAGGGCGTAAGGCCGTCACCTTTCACCTTCCACCTTTCACCTTTCACCTTTTTATGCTTCTTCCACCAGCTTCTCAATGTTGTTTTATACATTTTTGGCATCGAACGTTCAAGCGCGAAACCTGAAAACTTTTTAACCATTTTACTAACGGCCTTATTGGTCATGGCAAAATTATACACACCAGGCATCGTAGCACCAAGCTTAGCTGATTTGGTGAAATTAGCTATCAGCTTAGAACGGAAAGGAACTCCGTTTGCGTCGTAATATTGCTGAAGAAACTCTGCCTTCAGTTTGGCCATATCTACATTAGATGGACACTCCGATTTGCATCCTTTACAGCTAATACATAAGTCCATCACGTCTTTGATCTCTTCGTGGTCAAACCTGTTTAGTTTGTCAGAATGAGTTAAAAACTCTCTTAAGATATTCGCTCTCGCCCTGGTTGTATCCCGCTCATTTCTAGTTGCCATAAATGACGGGCACATCGTTCCGCCGGATAGTTGAGTCTTGCGGCAATCGCCCGATCCGTTGCATTGCTCTGCATGCTGCAAAATATCCTGGTTGTGGTAGCGGAATACGGTTTTAAATACCGGCGTTTGCTGGCCCGGAGAATACCGCAGCATAGTATTCATTGAAGGAGTATCAACAATCTTGTTAGGGTTAAAAATATTTAGAGGATCCCATGTTTGCTTTATTTCCTTTAGCAGTTGATAATTCTTTTCGCCTATCATTTGCTTTATAAATTCACCCCGAAGTCTTCCATCTCCATGCTCGCCACTAAGTGAACCGTTGTATTTTTTTACCAATGCAGCAATTTCTTCTGCAATCACCCGAAACAACCTGTTGCCTTCTGCAGTCTTTAAATTAATGATAGGCCGCAAATGAATTTCACCCGAACCTGCATGCGCATAATGCACAGAATACAATCCGTGCTTCTTTAAAATCTCATTAAAGTCGCGGATATAAGACGGCAGATCATTTACATCAACGGCGGTATCTTCAATAACCGGAACAGCCTTTTCATCCCCTGGAAGATTGCTTAACAATCCCAGGCCTGCTTTGCGGAGAGACCAAATTTTTTTAGTATCCTCTCCAAACAATAAAGGAAAATGATAACCCAAACCTTCGGCACGCATGTCAGCTTCTACTTGCCTCGCAATCTCAACGACTTCATCCCTGTTTGTGCGTGCATATTCAATTACCAGTATAGCTCCGGGATCACCCTGCACAAAGAACCGGTTTTGTATTTGCTCAATATTGTCTTTTGTACATTCGAGAATGTAATGGTCAATCAGTTCACTGGCGCCGGGTTTATATCTCAACGCAATCAAATTAGCACGCAAGGCTTCATCTATACTATTAAAATGAACACAGAGCAGCCCTGCTTCCTTCGGTGGCAGCGGTACAACGTTTAGTTTTATTTCTGTAATAAAAGCAAGTGTTCCCTCTGAACCGGCAATTAATTTACAAAAATTGAAATCTTCACCTCCTGCTGTAAATGGTGCAGTCTCAAGCAACACGTCGGCAGCGTAACCGGTGTTCCTTCTCTCTACGCTTTTCTTAGGAAACTCTTTCCTGATCTCAACCTGGTTTTCGTAGTTGCTCAGTATTCTTCTGACTGTTTTATAAATAGTTGCTTCCAGCGTATCACCTTCACACTTCGCATGAAAATCTTCGATGCTTACTGTTTTAAAAGCTGCTTCCGAACCATCGCTCAGCAGCGCTTTTACTTCCAGCAAATGTTCGCGTGTACTGCGATAGATGATTGAGTTAGAGCCGCACGAATTATTGCCAACCATGCCGCCGATCATCGCCCTGTTTGCCGTAGATGTCTCCGGACCAAAGAACAGTCCATGCGGTTTTAGATACATATTCAGTTCATCCCGCACAACACCAGGTTGCACACGTACCCAGTTTTCGGCTGTGTTCAGTTCGAGTATTTTTGTAAAGTATTTGGAGACATCCACAATTATTCCGTTGCCTACAACCTGGCCTGCCAATGAAGTTCCGGCTGTTCGTGGGATAAGTGAAGTACTTTCTGAACGGGCGAAAGCAATCAGCTTTTTTATATCCTCAATCGACTTTGGAAGTGCAACAGCCAGCGGCATTTCTCTGTAAGCCGAAGCGTCTGTGGCATATAAAATCCGCGTTTTCCTGTCGTCGTAAAACTCACCTTCCAATTCACTTGCCAGTTGCTGTAGCTTTTTATTCATTGTATCATTTATCCTAAAGGAGAGTAAAAATAGCAGTTTTTAAAAACAGGAGATGATAATAAGGATAAACAAGTCTAAAAGGAGGAAGTTATTTTCTGAAGTATAAACCGATGATAGCAAGCATTAATGCAACAAAAAATCCAAACACCCATTTTATTATATCAACCTTTACCTCTGAAATCTTTATTTCAAGTTTAGCTACGTCTTCTTTTGTAGCCAGTATTCTTAAATTGTTTTCGTTGTTTTCCTTCAATTTAGAATCAACAAAACTTACCAAAGCTTCGGCCTCTGTCTCGCCTACTTTTTGTTTAAGTATCTGAAAGAGTTGTATGTCGGTCATGTTAAGCACCATAGATGAACAAAGTTAATAAGTTTATTTTATTCTAAATCTCATCCCTTCATAAATCATTCTTCCCGTTATCGGTCCCCACATCATTGATGCATCGAAGTATTGGCTAAAGGGTTCCGAGGCCGCAATGATTGCATTCTTTTGATAAAAGTTTGCCAGGTTCTCGCCGCCAATATATATGTCAAAGGGATTCTTCTTGCCCAAAGTTTTACTAACCTGTGCATTCATAGTAACAAACGAAGGCGAATAAGAAGGCCTCATATATCGTTCGGGATCGCCTGCTGTAGATGGTAATCTTTTCCTGCCGCTGTAGCTAACAGTATAATCAAACTTCCATCCTTTTGTTTCGTAGGCAAGGTTTGCAAATGCCCTGTTTTGTGCCGTTAAGGGCTTTTGTAATAACTGGCCGCTGTAAGTGGTTTTTACATCAAATAAACGGTAAGCTAACTTTACGTCAAACTGCTGGATAGGTATAAAAGATACCTCTGCCTGAAAGCTGTTTGAATAAGATTTGCCTTGCAGATTATAAAACTGAATGACTCTTGGGTCTTCAACATCCACCACTACCTGGTTTGTAAAATCATTCCTGAAAAAATCTACTCCCAATGATGCTGCCCGGTTAAATAGTTTGAACTTCTGGTCTATTGAAATTCCTTTATTCCATGCCACTTCGGGTTTTAAACCATAAGCTCCGCTTGAAGTTGAAGCAATAATATTCACAGCTCTTGAACTTGCAAATACGCTGTTATTTTCTACAAAGACATTTGCTGTTCTCTGACCTCTGCCCGCGCTTACTCTTATGATAGTTCCTTTAACCGGTTCGTATCGTACATTTAATCTT
>CAXUMK010000152.1:0-12873 GCA_964251885.1 uncultured Segetibacter sp.
CATTCCTTTCGTTGTTCCCTGATTAAGCTGTAGTACTACTGTGGCTTCAACATTTGTTTTTCATGCTTGTTATTTTCAACGGTTTAAGTCTTGCTAAGACTTTAATCAAGCTACCTTTTTCAATAAAGTTCTTATTATTTTTAAATTAAAATAATATAAAACCTTTTCAATTGAAATGAGTTGAACAATGTGTCATTGGCAGCCTTACTGAGCTCAGCGAAGCAATTCCAGCCAACTGTCAACCTGATGGTGCAGAGGATTGCTTCGTGCCTTGCAATGACGAACGATAGAACTTATAAAAAAGACAACCACAAAAGCTACAATTTGAAATGCACCACTTAATCAAATAACAGTCCTAATCCAAGAAAGTATTGGAGTGTTTTAAAATTGAGGTTGAAAGCTGAGGGACGTTAGTTAACTACAAATTGTAGTCAAATGAAAATGCAGTCGGCAGACGGTAAATTTTATTTAACAGATGTTGCAGACACAGAACAACTTCTCTATTCGTAAATAACACCAACAGTGGCTGTGGATACACGTTTTAGAAAAGCCCAATAAAGCTATACAAGTACAAGAGAGTGACACAACGATGCTGAAAAAAGGTTGAACGCCGGTAACCAAAATGCTCTTAAAAATCCAAACCGTAGTTTTCTGCTGCCAGTACGTCTCTCCACTGGCTGATGAGTTTTTTGTATGCGATACCTACCGGCATCATATTCCGCTGCAGGTCGAAGAGGCCAAGCTCGTTTACATTACCGGCATCATTTCTAAGAGCGCTGTCCCAGTCTACCTGGTGCAACAAGCTGTACCAGGTAAAACCAACTATGGGAACGCCATCGCGTCTTAACTGGTGTATGTTTGCCCACTCTTTATACAGCCAGTTTACAGAGCCGGGCATGGTAATATTTGTTTCTGTATGCATGATGGGCAGCCGGTAGCGGTCGTAATACTGGTGCGTGATAACATAGTAGCCAAAAACTTCACCGGCGCCTTCTGTTCTTCCATCTGCATGTACCACGTGCTCATTGGTTACGTAGTAATCGTTGCCCATAACGCACCGGGCGTTTACCTGGTTCTCTTCAAACCAGTGATATTCTTCTTTACTCATTCCATTGTCGAGCAGGTACTCATACATATTGGCTTTAATAGGATAGCCATAAGTAAGATCGAGCGAGAGAAATCTTTTTTCATTTAAAAAATTAGCCAGCTTTATAGCATCGGGATTTGAGGCGTGAAAGAATTCTGAAGATTCACTTTGTATAAAAATAGCACTTGGCTGCACCTCTAAAATCGCCTTCATTGCCAGCACATTTGCCTTGCAGCAATGTTTAAGCGCTGTAACATAACTTCTTTCATTGGTAAGTCGTTCGTTCCACCAGCCATACAAGCCTGAGAAAGTTGCAGTGATGAAAATTTCGTTGATAGGAGTGTAGTACTGCAGCTCGGGAAAGCGGCATGCAAAGGCTTTGGCATATTCTGCAAAATGGACAGGAAAATCAGGGTTTTGAAAATTACCAATCCAGTCAGGCACTCCAAAATGACACAGATCTACAATCGGGGTAATATTAAGTTCCTTTAGTTTTTTAAACGTTATATCGGTAAACTCCCAATCGTACTTACCGGGGCCTAAATGAGTTTTATAATACGGTGGACCATAGCGAAGGTGAGTAGTACCAATAGAGGTTACCAGTTCCAGATCGGTCTCCCATTGCCTGTAGTGGTCGGTTTTCTCCAGTTCGTCTACTCTTTTCTCTTTGCCATCGGGAAGCACAATGGTCGGGTAGCTGTTTTCCAAACCTGTAGCAAACATGAATTGTTCTGATAACACTTTACTCATACGACAAATTATAAAATATCTAACCTTGCGCCATCAGCTACAAGGGTAGTTCCGTTTACAAAACTTGCATCATCTGATGCGAGAAAGCAGATAGCCGCTGCCAGTTCTTCTGGCTTGCCAATAGCGCCGGATGGTTTTTCAGCCCCGCTTTCTACGTTGGGATTATTCCAAAGCATAGGCGTATCTACCGAACCCGGCGCCACACAATTAAACCTTACCTGTGTGGATGGATACTCCTGGCTGGCGCCGCGTACAAATGCCTCCATCGCTCCCTTGCTGCTGGCGTAGGGAATAACATTGGCTGTGGTTTCGTGCGCATGCACCGAACTTATATTTACAACAGACCCGTTGTTGATATGTGGAATGGCATATTTGCAAAAAAGAAATACTGACCGCATATTTACCCGCATTACCATATCCCATTCATCTGCAGACAAGTCCACAATTTTTTTGAAGGTCATCATCGCAGCATTGTTTACCAGCACATCTATCTTGCCCCACTTTTCTATCGTTTTATAAACGGCTTGTTTTATTTCGTCTTCCACTCCCACATCGCATTTTACAAATAAGGCATTTCCCTGACCTTCCTGTTGTGTTATCAGGGCAACTGTTTCATTGCCGCCTTCCTCATTTCTGTCAACTACGGTAACAGAACCACCTTCTGTGGCAAGGCGTAATGCAGTTGCTCTGCCTATGCCCGAACCTGCTCCGGTAACAATGCAAACCTTGTTAGTAAAACGCATAATTTGAAGAGTTTATAAACGGAAGTAAAGTGAAAAGAATACACTAATACAATGCCATCCGTTATACGGAAGCTGAATGAGAAAATGGTAGAATTTTCGCGGCAAACAGCAGCAACCATTCAGTACTTTGTCTTCACTGAAAACTTTGCTAAATCCATTTCTTGGCACTTTCTACTTATTTCACTATGGATTGATGGAAGTGAATGTATTTCCATCAGCAGAAAAATATAGAGTGTTTTTTTATGGAGCCAGCTTTTGTGCTGCTATTTTTCATTGTTGCGTCGCACACTTGTGCGCTTTGTTCACTATTCAGCAATGCACACGCTTATGAAGCTGACAGTATAAATAAGGATGTATTCCTCCTCATGAAATCGAAAAATTACTTGTTGCTATATGTTACTCCTGGCCAATCATCTGTACGGAAAGGGGAAGCAGGAAGCCCGACGGTATTGTACAAATTACCATTTGGATTGTCTGCCCAATCGTATCGCACTGCAACAGGATTAGACACTTCGTCGCTGCTCACGATGACTTGGTTACCTGTTATGCTTGCTTTTGCCCAATAGAATTTTTTATCAGCTCCGGCTATTTCAAATCCTGTAAGTGTGCTACCGTCTTTTGATTTCAGGCCGCCATCTGCATGTGTAAACGTGAGGGTTATCTTATTTCCTGCTGCTGTGTGCGATTGATAAAGAGGACCTGAATAGGTTATTTTTTGCCCATAAATTTTGGCTAATGCTGTAAGCGCTAAGCGGCGGCCTACTTCCTGTTTATTTTTGGGATGAATGTCGTCAGGATTGCCGATATCTATTGCTAAGGCCATGCCTGTGTTTGGCAAGCTCAAGGTTTTCAACTGGGCTTCCCTTAACTCGGCCCATGCCGATGGGGCGGGTTTATCAGTTGCTTTCATATAATTTGCAAGCTGAACGAAGTAAAAAGGAAAATCGCCTTCGCCCCAGTTTTTTCTCCAGTCTTTGATAAGTGCGGGGAACAAGGTGCGGTATTGGTAAGCCCTGCCTGCATTGCTTTCGCCCTGGTACCAGATAGCGCCGCGAATACTGTATTGAATGAAAGGATGTATCATGGCATTGTATAATACTGTTACCCTGTTTGGGCCGCTCATATCTGCAGGTTGCGGAGGCAGGTCTTTCAGGTTGACACCTACTTTATATATCCATGGGCCGGCCAATGATAACTGTTCGCCATTGGCAGAAGTAATTGCCATTGTTTTTGCATCTCCATACATGCCGCCACCGCCTGCATTGTCATATACTCTTACTGTCAGTTCGCTTTCACCTTCTTTTACCGCGCTGCCAGGGATGGTATATACTCTTGGCTTTGTATAACCCTCTGTCTGTCCTATTTTTTCACTGTTGAACCAGGTAATGTCGTTGTCGTCTATCGGACCCAATGTTACCTTTATGTCTTTGCCTGCCCATGAGGCTGGTATCGATATTTTTTTTCTAAACCAAACTACTCCGTCAAAATCAGGAAGGGATGCTTTTTCCCACAAGATGGGTAGTGTCATGCTTTGCCAGCCTGCATTATCTGTATTATTCATCGCCCATACCGGTTTGCCGTTGGTGTAGCCTGCATCTTTATCATTCATTGTTTTTTGCCACGACTGCATCTTTTGATTGTAGGTTTCTTTTGCATCGCCGGTAGCTGCGCTTTCAATATCGTTTACCGCCTTTGAGAAATCAGCCGTTGTTTTAAGGGTGGGTGCGCTGGTCCAGGCTTCTGCAATGGTACCGCCCCATGAAGTATGGATGAGGCCAATGGGAATCTTTGTTTTCTTATAAATTTCTCTTGCAAAAAAATAAGCAACTGAAGAAAAATCGGCGACATATTGTGGTGTGCATGGCGTCCAGCCGCCGTTGGTTACTGCAGCATCATCGAGAGGCAGGTTGCTTGTTTTGTGTTCAACCTGCAATAGTCTAATGTCAGGATAGTTGGCAGCCGCTATTTCCTTTTCATAGTCCTGGATTTTGCCCCAGCCTGCTAAAGGCATCTCCATATTTGACTGTCCTGAACAAATCCAGACTTCTCCTATCAGCACATTTTTTAGTGTTGTTACATGACCATCGCTGATGTTGATAGTATACGGGCCTCCATACGATGGTGTCAGCACTTTCACTTTCCATTTGCCGCTTTTACCGGTTGTTGCCGTATACTTTTTCGAGTTCCAGCTTGTGCTAACCGTTACTGTTTTGCCTGCGTCTGCTGTTCCCCAGATGGCAGCAGCCGTCTTTTGCTGCAATACCATGTTATCGCTGAATACAGATGGCAAAGCAACCTTACCTTGTGCAAATGGAATGGCAAAAAATGTAAGGTAAACCAGTAAATGTTTTTTTGAAGAGATGGTCATAAAAGTTGAAATTATTTTTTAATGGTGTATTGATTTTAGCGCTGCATATTGTTTTGATTGTACAAGGGAGTGACACAACGATGGCGAATAGAATTACTATCGCTTGTCCCCCAATCTCTATTACTTTTTCTCCGGCAAAGCAAAGGCAACATAAGAGTCTCCGGACTTTGTTGAAAGCTTTCCTCCTCCACAAGCGATGACTACATATTGCCGTCCATTGACCTCGTAAGTGGCGGGAGTGGCAAAGGCTGCGGCGGGTAACTTTGTTTGCCATAATAGTTTTCCTGTTCGTTTGTTGTAAGCCCTGAACATGCCGTCTTTGGTAGCGCCGATAAATAACAATCCTCCTTTTGTTACAACAGGGCCGCCATAATTTTCGGTACCTGTTTCCTTTGCTCCTTTGGCTTTAAATATGGAATCTTCACCAAAAGTTGTCTTCCATACATAGTCGCCTGTATTCATATTAATAGCGCTGATAACACCCCAGGGGGGAGATATGGCGGGCAACTTACTTTTGGTAATAAATTTATTGTAGCCTGAAATCTGGTAAGGTATGATGCGGAAAGAATCGATAGCAGTCATTGTGGAAGAATATTTCTGCAACTGCTTGTTTTGAATGTTTAAAACATACGCTGCAATGGCATCTTTATCCTGCTGGCTTAAGTGTTTAAAACCAGGCATCATTCGACGACCGGCATTAATGAATTCAACAAAACTGCGGGGATCAAGCTTTTTACCAATGTCTACTATTGAAGGATAATTGCCACCTCCTTTTCTGTCTGCACCATGGCAACTCATACAGTTCTGTTTGTATAAACGAACACCGGCCTGCGCCATTGTTTCCTGGTTTTTCTTTTGGTCAACGTCAAACATCTGCAGTATCCAGGCCATTTCATTTGCATTTACATACAGGATATTTGTTTCAGGATCCGCAGCAGGTCCGCCCCACTCAGCGCCACCATCAAAGCCGGGAAAAATAATTGTCCCGGCTTTTGACTGCGGTGTAAACATTTTACCTGTATGCACCCGCTGCAACTGTGCTTTTACAGTATCATATTCTTCTTTTGACAAGTAAGGATTGATGTCTTTCTCGAAGATGGAAAGCCGTACAAATGGGGCAGGTTTTTGCGGTACAGGCTGAGTTGGCCATAACTTTTCGCCAACTAAATCTGTCGTTGTATTCACCGGAGTTTCAACAACGGGGAACAAAGGCTGACCATTCTCCCGGTTAAATAAAAAGACGTACCCGTTTTTAGTGGTCTGGGCAACTGCATCTATTTTTTTACCATCATGATTTACTGTCAGCAATACAGGGGCAGATGAGGGATCACGATCCCAGGTGTCGTGATGTACCAATTGAAAGTGCCAGATAAGCTTACCTGTTTCGGGATTAAGCGCAAGCAAACAGTTAGTATATAAGTTTGATCCTTTTCTTTTGCCGCCATAAAAATCCATGGAAGCAGAACCGGTTGGTATGTAAGCAATCCCTCGTTGCTGGTCAATTGTCATTCCCATCCAGCTATTTCCTCCACCTGTGTATTTATACGCATTCGGGTCTTCCCAGGTTTCATAACCAGCTTCACCCGGATGAGGAATGGTGTGGAATGACCAGGCAAGTTTGCCTGTGCGTGCATTGTAAGCCCGTATGTCTCCGGGAGCTGCATCCATGCCTTCCGAAACCCTTGTTCCTACCAGCAAAAGATCTTTGTAAACAGATGGAGGCGAAGTGGAAGTAACGAACAATTCCGCTACTTTGTCCATCTCAAGACCATCGTGCAGGTCTATCTTACCATTTTCTCCAAAACTGGAATCCAGCTTGCCGGTCTTCGCATTTATTGAATGGAGGTAAGAGCCCGCAGTATAAAAAACTCTCTCTTCATTTTTGCCGTCTGTCCAGTAAGTAACTCCGCGGTTGTTATTAAGATTAAAATGACCGTTGTGTTCTTCGGATAAGGTATCGTATGGAGAGAAAACCCATTTAGGTTGGCCCGTAGCAGCATCTAAGGCAAACACTTTTAGTTGAGGTGAGGTGCCATATATAATGCCGTCTATGACAATCGGATTACATTGTATCTGTGAATGAGCGGCTGTATCTGCATCGCCTGTATGATACTCCCATGCGACCTGCAACCGGTCAACGTTTGATGTATCAATCTCTGTTAAAGAAGAGTATTTGTTGCCAAGAGAATTTCCGTGAGCCATTCGCCAGCCGGTGAAGTCTGCTGACTTTTTGTTTTTACAGGCAGCAAAAAAACAAAGAGCGGCAAAAAAAGTATACGCAGCAGCAATAATTCGTTTTGAGTTTCTTATCATATTATCAGCAATCTGAACGAAAGCTATCAAATTTTTCAAGACGGTAAAAATAAATTGGTTTTAGAGGGAGGAAAGAGGTGAATGGTTTGAAGGAGTGGGTTAAATGAATTTTTTAAAAACTGGTGTTTGCATTCATTATGTAAATTTGATGAAACATGTTATATGCCTGTAAATGATTTGAAAAAGGAGTTGGTCAGTTACATTGAAAACACCGATGATGAAGAATTGCTTCAGTTATTAAAAGAGGATTGTATCTTTTACGGTAAAATAAGAAACACAGATATAGCTGATGATCTGAATGAAGAACAATTAAATGAATTGAAAGCATTGGCCGAAGAGGATGAAACAAAAGATGCACATACGATAGATGAATTTAAAAAGGCAATCGACGAATGGCGTATCAGATAGTTATTATAGTTGTCAAGGGATACAAGGTGACTATCTCGCATGCTGAATAAAGAATAAAAAGTATACGTGTGCGACGCAACATCCGACTCATAGTAGTAATTAGGCTCGGTTCAAAAAAATCTACTCACTTTCCCTTCAACCAACAGTCAACCTAAATTGCAGGGGGATTGCTTCGTGCCTCGCAATGACGAACAGTATAATTAAATTTACATCTGCTCACAAAGAAAATTTGGGATGCACCCCATTAAAGGTTATCCTCTACAAATTCCTGATCTTGATCTGCAGCCTCACCGTTGTCTTGTTTTCTGCCACAAACTTATTTGCATTGTAAGTGGGAGCGCCTGCAAAAGGCAACTTATTTCTTGAGGCGCCGTAGCCTTCTTTTGGTATACCGATAAAATTCTTGTCCATTATATGGTTGCTGTTGGCGTCGTGAAAAACAAGCATGGCATACGTACCTTGCGGCACATTGCTAAATACTGCCTCAGCGGTTTTATTTTTTATGAATACAGCGATGCATTGAAATGGCTGACCTGTTTCATCAGTAAAGGAAGCCGGATTATTGAACAGGCAGGCACGGCACATACCTTTGTCATTCTTAAAGTTACTAATATCGGCCACTATCCTGCATTGACACCTGGCAAATGCTGAACAAAAAATGGATAAAACAATACAACCTACAATTCGCTTCATAATTATTTGAAATCAACAATCATCCCGGTTAAAACTTAAATTGCATAACATTTGTTATATCTTTCATATATCTCCTGCAATATTAGACACGAAAATTCATGAACGATTTAAATAATAGTGAAAAGCCATTATTGCTTGTATTCCCACACGATGTAATGGCTCATTATCTGCGGTGTCTTAGGCTTGCAACATACCTGCAGCCTTACTTTAGTATACAATTTCTTTATTCTGCAAATTATCATTCGTTTGTTACAAAAGCAGGATTTAACACATTTGAATGCGCTGCTTTACATGCCGAAAAAGTGCACCAGGGTATGCTTTCCTTTGATTTCTCGTGGCTGAATGAAAAAGACCTGGATCATATATACAGGCAGCAGGTGAAGGTGATAGAAGAATTACATCCTGCCGCAGTGTTGGGCGATATGACACCAACTCTTAAAATGGCGGCGGAAAAAACAGGCACTTACTGCTTTTCGCTCCTCAATGGCTATATGAGCAGGCATTATGCTTATGTGCGAAGGATGCCCAAAAAGTATCCGTTGTATAAACTGTTCAATCTTTTGCCCAATTCCCTGTTTCAATATATCACTAATGTCGGGGAGAATTTATTCTTTCACGACATGCATCGTCCTTTCAGTGTAATACGAAAACGCGAAAGGCTTTCACCAAAGTACTCTTATTTGCAGGAGATGGAAGGAGATGCGAATTTATTATGCGATCTTCCTGAGTTCTTTCCTCAAAAAGATTTACCCGCTAACTATTATTTTCTTCCACCTTTATATCATCAGCTAACAGAAGTTGGGCATGCGACAACTGAAGGGCTGGATAGAAATAAAAAGACTTTGCTGATAAGTATGGGTAGCACCGGCGACTGGAAGAAAATGGCTTTTCTAAATAATGCGCACTATCACAAATACAACATTATAACTGCTGCCGACAATGATAAGGTAATACAAGGTGCCAACGTTTTTGCCTATCCTTTTATCAGCAGCAGCGAGCTTTTTAGGATAGCCGACCTTATTATCTGTCATGGCGGAAATGGGACTATATACCAGGCGCTAAGCTATGGCATACCTGTCTTGTGCAAAACATCGCACCTGGAGCAGGACTATAATGTAGATGGCCTGGAAAGGCTGGAGGCAGGCAGGTCGATAGATGATATTGAAAGTGATACCGAATACTTCGCTGTTATAGAAGAATGGATACAAAAGAAAGGCAACAAAGAATTAAGTGATATCCAGAAAAAAATAGCAGCAGCTACAGACCGGTTTCAACAAATAACAGATCATATTCTTAGCAAAACTTACTTTTCTGCACAACCTGTTTTTGAAACAGTTAACGGCCATTCTGATTATACTTAAAGCCTTATAAAAGGTGAGAATTTTTTATGAGCCGGGCAGTAGTACTACTATTTTTCTTCGTTGCGTCGCACACTTGAGACTGTTTGTTCTATATTCGGCAATGCACTACTTGTTCGGTTAGTGGGAAACTTACAGGCGGAAAGTATAGCACGCCTTATTTTAAAATGTATGAGTTAAAAAAGAGTAAACGATCGTTGCCAAAAGATCTTTCATTTTTGCACGACCGGTTACTATTTGTCTTATTCAACAGCAGGTGGCTCCCACAGTTCAATTTTATTACCTTCTATGTCTACGATGTGCACAAATTTTCCATACTCAGATGCTTCGATTTTGTCGACAATGGTAACGCCTTCTTTTGTTAGTTGTTCTACCAGTTCTTCCAGGTTTTCGACCCGGTAATTTATCATAAAGTCTTTTGCCGAAGGCTCAAAATACTTCGTTGTTTCTTTAAAAGGACTCCACTGTGTAGTCCCTTTTTTGGTACTGTCTTCAAGCCGATGCCACTCAAAGGAAGCTCCGTAATCATTGGTATCTTTTATTTTCCCCGGGTCTTTGCATTTAAAAAAGATGCCGCCAATACCTGTTACTTTTTTCATTTTTATGTTGTTTGATTTTTTTGATAAAAGTGTATGCGCCGTAAAGCCAAAAGAGAATGCTATAAAAAGAGCAGTAATGAAGGGAAAATATTTTTTCATTGTGCTTTGTTTCGGTTGTATAAATGTGGTTAATGTGATCAATCAAATGTAATCAATCAAAATAAGCGGAAGTATCATTATCCAACACTTTTTTATAAAGCAACTCGATCTGGCTTTTTAAAATTCTGTCTTCGGATAATGCAGGAAGATCATCAATATCAAAATAGCCGACACCAGCTACATCAAAACCCTTTGTCATTTCCGTTGAAGCAGCTTTGCAGTAGAAAACCATTTTGTACACATAAAACGGTTGCGGAGGATGGGGGTGCATTTTTTTATCAAAAACTGCCAGCAGGCTTTCAGCTACTACGTCAAGTCCCGTTTCTTCTTTACACTCTTTTACAATTACTTCTTTTGCACTGTAGCCAATGTCGCCCCAGCCGCCGGGTAACGACCATTTGTTATCCGCGCTTTCCTGAACAAGAAGGATTTTTTTGTCCGCAGAAATGACCAGCCCTCTTACATCCACTTTTGCTGTGGGATAATCTTTTGCAAATGGAAAAGCTGTTTTCACTACTTCAGGCTGTTGACCCGTTATTTTGCTTAACAGCGAAAGGGCTATTTCCTGCAATTCTATGTAGCGTTCTTTATCGTATTCATTCTTAGAGTAAAGCAAACCTATGTCTGCAATAGATTTCAGCCTTTTTAACTCGTTGAGAAGTTCATCGTTCATCAGCTAAAAGTAATTTAATTTCTTTTTCTGATCAGCCTTATTAATCAAAGCAGAAAAAGAGTTATAATTGACAAGGCAATGTCATTAATTTAAATTTTTTTGGGCAAACATTTGTTCTTTCTTCTGCTCTGGTTGTGTCACTTGCCGCTCTTTGCGGCATCCCGATAGATACCTTTGAATCGGGACTTGTACAGCATCTTTTCATAGCAGCTTATACACCCTGCATTATCTGTACAACATTCTTAAGTTAATGGCATTGGTTGACAAGAGATACAAGTGACTCTCTTTAGCTTGCCGAATAAAAATAAAAAGTATAAGTGTGCGACGCAACGGCTGACTCATAGTAGTAACGCGGCCCGGTTCAAAAAATTTGTACTCACCTTTTTATCCCTTGCTCAGAATATATAAAACAAAAAGTAGAAACAAGAACGGAAAGAATCTGTAAACTCACAACTCAATCAACTGAAATGGTATCTTTAGTTTCTCCAGTGCCTGCTGCAGCCTTTCTTTGTGCGTATCGGTTATAAAAACCTGGCTTTTGTTTTCGACACATACCTGGTGCAGCAGGTTCTGCATTCTGCCGGCATCGAGCTTTTCAAAAACGTCGTCGAGCAACAGGATGGGAGCAAAGCCTTTGGCTGATTTCAATTCTTCAAACTCTTTTAGCTTCAATGCAAAAAGCAGGCTTTTACGCTGGCCCTGCGAGGCGATGTTTTTAAAACTTTCGCCATTCAGCTTTAACTCAATATCGTCTCGGTGAACGCCTATTGTGGTGCGTTGCAACATCAGATCTTTTTGGCGAAAAGTGGCGAGTAATTTATCAAAGCTGTCTTCGAGCAGCGGACTGTAATATTCTAACACAACCGGCTCTTCGGTTCCGGCTATTTTCAGGTAGCTTTTACCAACTGCAGGTAAAAATTCTGCAAGAAAAGCTTTCCTCGAATTAAAAATATATTTGCCTGGCTTTACCAGTTGCTGTGTCAAAATATCGAGGAGAGACTCATCTGTATATCCACGTTCTGCGACAGACTTCAACAAGCTGTTTCGTTGCTGCAGCACTTTGTTGTAATCAATCAGGCTTTGCAGGTATTGCGGGTTTAGCTGGCTTAATAGTGTGTCGAGGTATTTCCTGCGGGTGTCGCTGTTTCCGGTTATCAGCTCCACGTCATCAGGCGCTATTATAACCGCGGGAAACTGACCAATATGTGCGCTGAACCTTTTATAGTCTTCGCCGTTGCGTTGTATTTCTTTTTTGTTATTTTCTCTTAAAATGCAAACCACTTTATCGTTTTCGCCGTTCCTCGCAAAGTTTCCTTCAATGCGCATCCCCTGCAGTCCGCGATGAACACTGGCGCTGTCTGTCTTGCTGAAATAGCTTTTGGTAAAACAGAGAAAGTAGATGGCATCGAGCAAATTTGTTTTTCCAAGTCCGTTGTTACCGCAAATCCCAATCACGTTTTCACTAAACTGAAGGCTTTGATGCAAATAGTTTTTAAACTGGTAAACCGATATATTGCGTAGTTGTAGCATGAAAGGTGCAAGATAATGGGAATTGTGAATGGGGAATGGGCATTGAGGCAATAGTCAGTAGTCAGTAAGTCAATAGTCAACAAGTCAACAAGTCAATAAGTCAATAAGCCATTGAGCCATTGAGCAATTGAGTCATTGAGCCATTGTTTACTTTTTTTTCCTTCTATTCACCTATATTTGCCGCTCAAAAATTTAGATAATTGCCAAGTAAATTTTCAAAAGAAACCTATTTGTACTGGTATGAGCTGATGC
>CAXUMK010000153.1:0-5580 GCA_964251885.1 uncultured Segetibacter sp.
TGATAAGCTGCCTATGCCACAAACCAGTTGGATTACAGGGGCAGGTGAAAATGATTTGACAGCTGCAAGACCTGTGTTTAATTACATGAACAATTGTAAAATATATGCTGACAAGATATATGCAGACAGCGATTTAAATAGCAGGATGGAGGCTAATCAAAACAGTATTATTCTAACTCCTGTAAAAAGAGAAAAAGGTCAAACAATATTAGATGCTGCTGATGATATATATTCTTATTTGGTAAGCAAAGTTCGCCAGCCAATTGAGTCTTTGTTTAACTGGCTTATTGAAAAAACTCAAATACAGTTTGCTCAAAGGGTAAGAAGTGAAAAAGGATTGCTTGTACACATATGGGGGAAGTTTGCAGCCGCTTTATTTTTATTATCTAACTTTCTAACTCTTGATTAGCATTAATAATAATTTTTCTTTTTCTGAAAGTAAGACCACACTTGGTATTGCAGCGGCAGTATTTTTAGGTGGGGTTGTCTTACATAAAGTATATAAGGTGACTTTGCGAACCGGAGGGAAATATCATATCGAAGTTCTTGAGCTTTCTAACTAATAGCAATAAAACTTGCTGTCGAAACGCTTAACCCACGTTGCAGATTATGTAAGATAAAATGTTCTCGCAGGAGGTAGAATAGTTTTAAATATTTATTCCGGAAGGCTAAAAAATGTTTGTAGTCCTTTTGGTTTACGAATGTTTTTATACAATGTCTCTCAAAGTTTCGCCTTTGCAGGTGTTCTTCACCTGCAAATATAAATGTGCAAAAAGATGTTGGTGAAGAACACCAGCATAGGCGTAAACACATGCCACTGTCCAGAAAGGCATAACTGCGAGCAAGCTCAATAGAATATCTACCAGCAGAAGTGAGTGACACAACAAAGGATGCACAAGGGAATTAATGTTCGTCACCAAAGAAATTTTCGTTCGCAGAACTCCTGCGTGAAGTCGTTAGGTAATTTGTGGTTGTATGAGTTTATCTTCAGGCTTGTTCTTCTCTCCTGTTTGTACATCATTTACTTCGTTATGCTCATTGGCAACTTCGTGTAAATACTGTTTTTTTAAATGGTCGTAAAAAGAGTGTTTATCTACTATCAGCGCAGCAAGATTTGCTGCTAAGGCGGCTATCATCAGGTAAAAAATAATGCTGTGGCGGTCAGTCATTTCGAGTACCAGGATGGCAGCAGTAAATGGTGTGCGGGTAATGCCGGTTAGAAAAGCAACCATTCCTGATAAAATCAGCAGGTTGGCATTGCCTGGAGAAACATTGAAGATATTGGCTATCCATCCTCCAATACAGGCGCCTGCACTTAAAGCCGGTGCAAAAATACCTCCGGCACCTCCAACGGTAAAAGAAAGAATGGGTCCGGTAAACCGAAATAAAGGAACATACCATTCAACATGTTTATCGGCGCTAAATAAAAGTGTCGTCATTACTGTTTTGCCCGAACCCAAAATAACCGGGTTTAGAAAAAAAGCAATTGACGCCATAGCTACACCGCAGCAGGCGATTAAAATCCATTGGTCTGTAATTTTTAAACCCGATTTATACGCCATAAACCTCAATATCAGTTTTCCCATCAGGCTTCCTCCAAACCCACCTATAATGGAAGTAAGAATAACCCCGGCAAAAATAAAAGTGGTAAGCCCGTTTACTGCCGGATAGCCAATATACAGGTAAGGGCCAAGAATACCCTGGGCTGTAAGACCTGCAATCAGAACCGCCGAAAACAAAGCTGTTCTGAAATAACTGATATGTGTTTTGGTGAGTTCCTCAACGGCAAAAACAATTCCGCCTAAAGGTGTATTAAATGCAGCTGCAAGTCCTGCTGCTGCGCCGGTCATAATCATGTTTCGCCTGTTGATTTTAGGCCACGATGCCGGAATTAACTCGTATACTTTATGAAAAACAGAACCTGCGATCTGGATGGTTGGTCCCTCGCGGCCAATTGCTCCGCCGCCTAAAACCATTACCAGGCTCGAAGCAATTTTGGTAACAATTATTTTCGGGCTTAAAAACCTTTTAATTTTTGACTTGTTTTCGTATGTGGCTAACTCAATAGAAGCCATCACCTGCGGAATGCCACTGCCTTTTGCGTTTGGTGCAAGCCTTCTTACAATCCATGCTGCTATCATAAAACAGGCAGGGGCAATAATAAAAATGCTCCATCGGAACCGGGTAAATAAAGCGATTGATACATCATCTGCCAGGGCAAAAAGCTTTGCATACAACACGGCAACCAATCCTGCCAGTAACGAGGCGATCCAAAATGGAAGCGCCTGCAATACACTCAGCCTGATCCTTTCGTTGTGAATACGATCAACCTGTCTTTTTAGAAAAAGCCTGATGCGTACAATAAATTTCATGAAGCAAAACTAAGAATTAATGGCTCAATGGCTTAATGAGTTATTGACTCAAAGACTTCTTCCCGCCTTTGCAGGTGTTCTTCACCTGCAAATATATAATGAGCAAAAAGATCTGGTGAAGAACACCAACATTGGCGTAAAAAGTTGCAGGTGAAGAACACCAACATCTGCGTAAAGTCATAACTAAGCAAAGCCCAATAGAATATCTACCAGCAGAAGTGAGTGACACAACAAAGGATGCACAACGAATTAATGTTCGTCACCAAAGAAATTTTTCTTTCCAGCCTTTGCAGGTGTTCTTTCACCTGCAAATATAGATGAGCAAAAGATGTTGGTGAAGAACACCAACATCGGCGTAAATAAAGTATTTTCCTGACATTGAGATTGACTTGATTAAAGATTTGGATGATAATAAATTTCTGGAGTTAAGCGAAACATGTGAAGCTGACTTTATAATCACAGGTAACACAAATGATTTTACTATTAAAGAATATAAAAAAACAAAGATCGTAACACCAAAAGAGTTTTGGGAAATCTATCTGACCTCTTAAACAAGAAGCACGAACGTGCAACCTTAAGTGGAGTAGACGAAAAGTCCTAAAATTAAGCCCCGTTACCTGTGAGGTAGCGGGGCTTTTTGTTCTACTCCCTGTTGACCAAAACGTTTTCCGACCTTTGTTGGTATCCTCCACCCACAGTGGATGCATTCCAAATTGTCGCTTTTTAATTTTTGTCCTTTTGTAAGTTCTATCGTTCGTCATTGCGAGTAACGACTTTTTCGTAGCCAAAAAAGAAAAAAAGCTGAATGACATCCATACGTTACTTTTTGTTTTTCAAAGGGTTAGAGTGGATGTCATTATAAGGTACGAAGCAATCCCCTGCACAACCAGGTTGACAGTTGGCTGAGGGATTGCTTCCCCGCCTGGCGGGGCAAGGCTGCCAATGACGGGTAGAAAATTAACGACGATGTGGTAGATAAAATGTTAGTTTATGCAATGCTGTACCGCTCCTTCTCCGCGAGGAGAAGGAGACGGAGGATGAGGTCTTGCTGAATAAAGAACAAATGTATAAGTAGCCCCGCCTGAGGCGGGGACGATGTAAAATAGTAGTAATGCAGCCCCGGCTCTAAAAAAAATTACTGCATATTTTATAGGGTGAAGTATAGTATGTACCCTAAAATTCCAACTCACCACCCAATCCCATAATCCTCCCCATTATTGCTGCTTCCACCCCAAAGGGTTTTATGTTTGTCGTCTAAATAAATCGCGTTAATGGGGCCGCTGGTGCGGTCGCCGAAAGTAAGTGTGTAACCCATTTTCTTTAAGTCATCACGTACATTTTGAGGTGTGGTGTTGGAAAGTAAAATACTTCCTGCACGTGGCTTACGGTCTTTTATTTGGGTTCCGCCAAGAGAGAGCCACAACTGGTCGGTATTGAAATTGGCCGCTTCAGTTGATTGCTGTACCGTCATACCAAACTCAACCATATTAAGGAAAAACTGTAGCAGGTTCTGGTCTTGCGTATCACCACCCTGAACGCCAAAACATAGGAATGGTTTGCCGTCTTTTAGTGCAAGTGTGGGTGTAAGCGTAACCCGCGGCTGTTTGCCGGGTTGTATTACATTAAACGGGTCGATCAACGAATCCAATACGAAGCTTTGCATGCGCTGGCTCATGCCTACTCCTGTGTTTCCGGCTATGCAGGCAGGCAGCCATCCGCCGCTTGGCGTAATAGATACTACCCAACCTGATGTGTCTGCAGCCTCTACCGAAGTCGTTCCCCGCCATAACCTGTCCATGTATGCTGCGTCGGGACTTATTCCTGCCATTGCATCTTCAGATAAAGCAAGACTATTTTCTGCCGGCGTAGCAGTCATAGCTCCCCTTCTGTCTTGAGCGGGAATAGGACTGCCTTCGCGTGACTTTGTGCTGTCAGTTAATAATTCCCTTTGTTTTAGTAACGCGATAAAAGGATTTGCCTTGCCTTCAAAAGGATAAGGGTCACCAGGACCAATAAGCGGATCGTTTTTGTCAGGGTTAATGAGCTTTGCCCGTTCCTTTGCATACTCTTTTGTAAGCAACCCCTTAATAGGTGACGAAGGTGAAAAACGCGGATCGCCGTAATAAAAATCGCGGTCAGCAAAGGCAAGGCTCATTGTCTGGTAGACAGTGTTTATATAGCGCGGAGTGTTGTAGCCCATCGATTTCAAATCAACATTCTCAAGTATGTTGAGCGATTGCAGCAGCATCGGTCCCTGCGTCCATTGCTTCAGTTTATATACTTCAATGCCTTTGTAATTTACGTGCAATGGTTCCTCCTCAACAGGTTTCCATTTAGCAAGGTCTTCCATTGTTATTAACCCACCTTGCTCTTTAGCGCCGCGTACAAATTCTTCAGCAATATCCCCTTTATAAAAACGGTTATATGCAGCCATGATCGCTTCTTTACGGCTTTTCTTATTATGCAAAGCAGTTTGTTCTGCCTCTACCATTTTAGATAATGTTTGCAGCAGATCCTTTTGCACAAAGATCTCTCCCGCTTCAGGCGCTTCCCTTTTTTGACCGGCATGCGGCAAAAAAACTTTTGCAGAGTAAGGCCATTGCCTGATCATTTCTTTGCCTCTTTCCATGCTGTTTGCTGTCTGGGCTTCTATGGCATAACCTGCGGCAAGTTCCATGGCCGGCGCCAACACTTCTTTTAAACTCATGGTTCCATATTGTGCAAGCATATAACACAAACCTCCGGGAGTGCCTGGTGTAACGGCGGCAAGCGGCCCATACTCAGGCGGAAAATTGTATCCTTTTGATTTGAAGAAATCAACGGTCGCTCCGGTTGGTGCAAAGCCGAGTGCATTTATTGCAATTACTTTCTTTGTTTTGGGATTGTAAATGAGGGCCTGCGTTTCGCCGCCCCAGCTTAATACATCCCACATGGTACAGGTTGCGGCAAGCATTGCGCAGGCTGCGTCCACCGCATTTCCTCCTTTAGCAAAGATCATAGAACCGGCAGTAGCAGCCAAAGGCTTACCGGTTACAGCCATCCAGTTTTTGCCGTGCAATGGTGGCTTTTGCGTTTGCTGTGCAAATACTACAAAAGGAAACAAAAGGAGACACATTACTTTCCATAATCGGGTCATACAAGAAGTTTAGTGATGATAAAATGTAAAAGAATACAAGAGAGAAGTGCAGGCAAAATATCGTTGGATTAA
>CAXUMK010000153.1:5590-5981 GCA_964251885.1 uncultured Segetibacter sp.
AAACAAATCGGTAAAAAACTTCGTTTAAAGGAAGCTTTTTACCGATTAATAGCAGCTATATAAAGACTGAAATCAATGTAAAAACTGAAAGAAGCTGCATAAAGAAAAACCGTAAAAGTGAGTGACACAACAATGTCGGGAAATGTTACTTAGCTGGTCACCCAAATGAAATTATCATCAACACTTTTTCATTATCCTTTGGTAGGCGCTGCCATTGGGCCTGCTACGTTGAAGTCCAGTTCGTTTTGCGGAACATCCCAGTAATCCACATAGTTGTAATCAATAAAACAAGGAAGTACAGTTGCTGTTGTACTGCCAATTAAGCTGCCGGGAACAAGCACATTTGCATTTGCCCTTCCGCCTCCATTCGCTGCAGAACTGGTAATTCCCC
>CAXUMK010000153.1:5991-10136 GCA_964251885.1 uncultured Segetibacter sp.
GGGCATCGTAAAAAGCAACTCCGCGTAAGTATAGGGCTACCCGTCTTTCTCTGCGAAGCTCTTCAATAGCCTGCGCCCGTGTAAGACCACTACCGGCTACGTGAGCGAGTGCCGAATTTTGGCCGTCACGTACTTTATCGATGAGAGCCAATCCTCCATCGATATCGCTGCCTGTTCTTATTTTCGCCTCAGCCATCATGAGCAAATTTTCTTCCCAAGTACCGCCGATACTTACCGCGCCTACACTGTTATCGGTAGCGTAGCTGCCTCCATCTTCGATATTAATTACATTCCATCTTGTACCAAACTGTATTCCACGGTTGCGTACATTCACTACAGGTGCACCCGGAATGGTATTAAAGTTTTGGGTGAACCTCGCATCGCCCGATTTATAATCCTGTATAAGGCGTTCTGAAACCCAGGCAAAACCATTACCATACGAATGAAAAGCAAAAGGATGGAAAAAATTGGCAGAAAGATCATTGGTTGCACCGGGAGCCATTCCAAACATAAAAGATTTGTCGCCCTGGATCATTCCATTTGCTGCAAGTGTTGAAACCTGTGTCCAGTCTGTTGCACTCATAGCCGCCACTTTTTTATTAACGAGATAATTACGCGCCTTATAAGTGTTAATTTGTCTCACCCACATAGCAGGGGTAATGATATTTGTATTCAGGTTAAAACTCGGCACAATTGACTTAAACACCTGATCGTATTCGGCAGTTTCGGTGAGGCCTGTAAGCAGAGCGGCAGCTTTATCGAAGTTGGCATTTGCTTCAGTAATAATGGCATTGTGATCGGCATAACTGCCATTGGTAACGCCGGTGGCCGCTTCATTATTTATAACTCCTGCTATGTATACAGAACCGATACGTGAATAGGCAAAACCTTTCCACCAATAAGCCCAGGCTTTCAACATATTCTTTTTAGAGTTGACATCGCCTGAAAGTTGTAAAGCAGGGTTGTCGAGCGCCTGCAACAACAAGTTGGCCTGTGAATTCATAAAATAGCAAACGTTCCACTCATACTGTATCGAGTTTGACTCGCCGGCCTGGCGGCTGTTATTGGCTTTGAGAATACCATTTTGGTCATAACCTGAAGGGTTCTTTACAACCGTACTATAAGGCGCAGGCAAAGTGATAGATGTAATATTTGCGGGATAACGCATACCCCAGTTAGCCCAGGGAATAAAGTCTTCATCACCCATATTACTATGAATTTCCAATGCAATGTCCATTATATTGGTTGAGCCTTCACCAGGTACATTGGCTATCCATTTCTGAAACAAACCCATAGCAAAAGATTCAATTCCTGCCTCGGTAGTAAGCGAAGCTGACGTAGGTTGATTGGGATTAATTAATTGTAAACCGGATTTCTTACATGCTGCCAGTAAAAGCAGCGGAACAATATAATACAGAATATTTTTTTTCATAAATTAGTTGTTTGCTTTTTTTAAAAACCGATGTTTACTCCAAGCTGGTAAGATCTTAGATTAGGGATACCGAAATAGTCAACTCCTTTAAATGCGCCTACACCTGTTATCTGGTTTCCCTGTGTGTCTGATGTAGATGTGTTTTCAGGATCAAGGCCTGAGTATTTTGTAAAGGTAAGCAGGTTGCGGCCTGAAGCTGTAATGGAGAAACGCCTTACCCAGTTAAGTTTTACCACATTTACTAAATCATACGTTACAGACAGATCCCTGAGACGAATAAAAGATCCGTCTTCCACAAACCAGGAAGTTGGTTTAACCAGGTTATATAAGCTTTGGTAATAGTTTACAAAAGCGCCTGTTTTTCCGTTTATCGTTACCGGTTTATCAAAATCACTTGACACTCCACCTGAACCACCTGAACCACCTGCAGGAGAATAAATCCACTGCCTTGTCATGTTATAAATATTATTACCATGTACCCAATCAAATTGAAAAGAAACAGTGACTGTTTTAAATAAGTTAACAGTATTTATTAAAGAGGAAGTAAAATTTGGGTAAGCTTTACCTATTACAGACAAATCATTTGAAGCGGATAATACAACACTGTTTGTTTTCACGTTTACCACCTGTCCGTTGGCAATAGTATAATCGCCTTTTGAAGCTTCAGGTATATATCGTGTACCGTTTGGCATTAACTGGTCTAAGCTGGTAAGCACAGTTTGTCCGTAAAATATACCAAGCTCCTGACCTTGTCTTAATGCAAATTCACCTGCAATTACATCCAAACCATTTGAAATTTTGTCTACTTTACTTTTTGTAATACCCCAGCGAACACCCATATTCCAGGTAATATTTTTAGAATTGTACATGGTTGCATCCAAAGAAAGGTCTACACCTCTTGATGAGATAGAGGTAAGGTTATCTACCCTGTTATTAAAACCTGAAGAAGCTGCCACATCTGCATTCTGTATGATATCATCCGAATTTCTTTTCCAATAAGTTGCATTCAAATTTACTTTATGCAACCAATCACCACCCTTTAAAAGATTAACCGTCATATCAGTTCCAATTTCAAGCTCTTTACTTACCTGTACCCGAAGGTCCGGATTACTTGCTACCGTTGGCAGCGACAATGAAACACCATTTCCTAAAGTATTTACACCTAATGTAACCTGGCGTTGATAACGAGACGGCTGTATACCTGCTTCCCCATACGCTGCTCTCAGTTTCCAGTCAACAATGAATGAATGATTTTTCATCAATTCGGAAGGGCGGAAATAAACAGTACCGCGGGGGAAAGTAAAAGGTTTTGACCCGGACCCGAACTCAGAAGAGTAATCAGATCTGAAGCCTCCGGAAATACCTGCTATATTTCCAAAATCAATGGTTTGATTAACTAACAGGCCAAAAGTGGTAAAGGCAGAATAGTAATCTCCATCTGTTTTTATCTGGGCAACATTAATGTTGGCAGGAGGATAAACCGGAAGTTGTATACCTTCAGCATAATAACTTCTGTAGTTATCGCTTCGCCAGTCGTACGATAGCTGTGTGGTGGTACGGATAGGAATATTCAAATTAAAATCTTTCTGAAAGTCAGTTCTAAAATACAGAGTTGACAAAGCATTTTTATAAGTATCTCTGCTATACGAGTTTGTAATGCTGCCTTGCCTGTCTGGGCCCCAATGCAAAGAAGACTGCAGGTCAGCAGACTGGTTGAGATAATAGTTACTGCCATCAACAGTATTGTAGTTAATGCCATATTTAAAATCCAGCTCTACAAAACGTGGAAATTTATAATTCAAATTGAAATTCTGTACAAGCTGCAAAGTACTGTTAGACGTTTGATGCCATTCCTGCTCAGAAAGGGAATTGTTTTGATTTGATGCATTGGATGTTTTTATCGCCCGGTGACCAGTTGAGTCTTTCCAGTTTAAATCTACCCACGGATAAGCGTTTACTACAGCAAACCGATTACCATTTAAAAGATTATTGTTACCTACAATTACCTGCGTGATATTTCTGAAAGTAAACCCTTTAAATGGCTGAAAACCTATGTTCAAAGAAAAATTGTTACGGGTGAATTTATTACTGAATACATCCTGCTGATCGAGCCTTGAAGCTGTAAAAGAATAATCAGTGCTTTGACCACCACCACTTAAACTAACAGAATTGGTATTGGTTAAGGCCTGGCGAAACGCCTGTTTAAAATGGTCGTAGGTAGGAATACTATACGTTTTATCATTCTTTAAATCAGGGTTTGTGGTGATGTCAGGAACTGCAGGATCAGTCCACGAGCCAGTCGCATCACGTTTAATCGGATTACCCGATGCATCTAAAATAGTACCGCTTGCATCCGTTACGTAATGGTGGTATTTAGCAAGAATATCATTGCCAATCAAGGCGTTGTCTATACTCACTTTTGAGTTAACGCTAATGGTTAACCTGCTGTTTAGCATCCCTTTTTTTGTAAACACCTGGATTACACCATTTGCGCCCTGAGCCCCATACAGTGTTCCTCCCGCGGCACCTTTTACTACTTCAATATGATCTACGTTAGAAGGATCGAGGCTGGTAAGATCGGTAGTTTCAACTCCATCTACTAAAATCAGTGGATTGGTACTTCCTAAACTATTGACCCCTCTGAGAATAATACTAAAAGCTGCGCCGGGTTGACCACTTGTCTGTGTAATCTGTGCCCCTGCAATCTGACCTG
>CAXUMK010000153.1:10146-12553 GCA_964251885.1 uncultured Segetibacter sp.
CGCCTGCTCTATTGAAGATGTAGTACTTTTTGCAAAGTCTTTCGAAGAAACGGTTGCTACATCTATGGCAACTTTTCTTTTGCTGGTAGCAACACCTACCCCGGTAACAACTACTTCACTCAAGGTAGCTGAAACTTCAGCTAATATAACAGTTACTTCAGGTGCTGCAGCAATTTCAGAACCTTCAAAATTAACTGCACTGATTTGTAAACGGGAACCCGTTTTTACGGAAAGAGTAAAATTGCCATTGGCATCGGTAGTAGTTCCTCTTGTTGTATTTCTTTGTACTACCGAAGCACCTGTTACAGGTTTCCCCTTATCATCGGTAACCTTTCCTCTTACATTCAAATCCTGCCCAAATACATGTATTATCAGCAATAAGGACAATTGAAAACAAATAAGAACTTTTTTTCTCATGGGTACTTTTATTAGCGTTTATTTTAAAGAATAGGCAAGCGCTCGCAGATTATTAAAAATTAAAGTTAAAAGAATGTATAAAAGGAAAGTGATGCAGGAGTACTTGAAAAGTGAAGGAATACTAAATAAAATATTTTATAATATTTTAGCTTCTAAAAAAGATGATCTTAGAGTATATTAAAAAAAGATTAAAATTAACAAGTTCTATTTTTTTTCATCCGATACTAATATATAAAATAAAAAAGAAGAGATAAAGTTTACAAATATGTTCGACCATCTCTTACAAAATCACAGTGTAATGCAACTTTAAATTCTGTCGCTGATGCATTGTAGTTATTGGCGGCAAATGGAAACTGAGGATAATTGTTGCACTTAAAGATGGCAGCAGGCGGTTTAATGAATTGCAGCGGTTTGTAGAAGGTATTTCTGCAAGAGTATTGTCTAATGAATTAAAAGAACTGGAACTAAATGGTTTTATACGTCGCAATGTATTTACAGGAACACCGGTAACCATTGAATATGAACTAACCAAATACAGTGAAACACTACAGGACTTGCTGAACTCTTTAAGTCAATGGGGAGCAATGCACAGGGAAAAAATAAAACAGGGCTTACATGATATGCAGCCTTCTGTGAATTAAAACAAAGGAAAGAAGTTGTAGTTGTCAAAGGATAAGTTAGGTCTCTTTGACTTGTTGAATAAAGAATGAAAAGTACACGAGCTACCATGTGGACACACGCTTATGAGCAAAATAAAAATTACAATTTATCCCCAGGAAAGCATAAAAACAATTGGAGTACAAAATATGATTGTTATAGTTTTAAAGTCTTTCTTTAACATCCGTAAATCTTTCGCCAGACAAGGTCCTGTTATTATGTATAAGGTATTTGTGAAAAACGGTTCATTCATCGAAAAACAGTTTTTCTTTCGGACCTGAAGGACTGCTGCGCTTTGCTCAAACCTGTCGTAGCCTCAACAATATACCGATCCTCAATTGCAACACATTTTTGCATGTCATTATTCAAAGGCATACGTCACAGTTAATGCAACCCACCGTGCGCAAAGAGGCATTGAGTTAGACATTAATTTGCGGGATATTTATATAGCACTACAAGCAGATGCTATTTTGTTAAAGCAGGTGTTGGATCAACTTATCATTGAATTCAATTAAGCAGTAAAAGAAATTCCTAATCCGAAAATTTTGTTGTCAGTAGTACAGGAGCAAATTAAAATTGTTTTGAAGGTTAGGAACAATGGCTAGGTATGCCAGCAGAAATAATAGATAAAACTTTTGTTCCATTCTTTAGTAGCCCAAAAAGTGGAAGCGGTATTGGGTTGAGTCTGTGTAAGCAGATTATGCTGCTACAGAACGGCGCTATACAAGTATAATCTCAGGCAGGAAAGGGAACTTTAGTGATGCTACAGAGGAGGTAAGCCCACTCTAAGTTCTTCATTGAGGCAAAAAAAATTGCGCTCCTGTAATTTTCTATTTGCCTGTTCTCCATTATCTTCACCCTTCAAGTGCGGACAGCTACCTCTATGTTCATTTTCACAGCATAATAGGTCTACTATCCTTTCTGCCTTTTCAATATTCTACATTTAAAAACTACATAAAATTAATTATACACAACTCCGCTAACTGGATTATGAAACTGACTACCCGTGCTTACTTTCTTTTTATTGCTTTTTTACTCTTAGGTGCTTCTGCAATTGCACAAACTACAGACTTTGTAACTGTCTGGAAAACAGATAATCCTGGTGGTTCTGCCAGCAACCAGGTTCGTATATACACCGGTACTTCTTTCGACATGAACTATACAGTACGTTGGGGTGATGGAACGATGAATACCGGGGTAAAGCAGGAAATTACCCATACGTATGCCACAGCAGGAACCTATACAGTTAGGATATCGGGCAAATTCTCGCATATTAAGGTAGGTGATTCCGGCGACCAGTTGAAGTTGTTGTCCATTAACCAGTGGGGTACTA
>CAXUMK010000154.1:0-2034 GCA_964251885.1 uncultured Segetibacter sp.
CTATAAAAATCCTGATGATTTTTTTATTCACAAAGTAATTGAAAGCAAAAAAGGCAATGCGCTGAGCAACGGTGTTTTGTACCTGCTGCTATGCGAATTGCTCGACATTAATGTAAAGGCGATTAATATTCCACGCCAGTTTATTCTGGCTTATTTTCACAACGATTACGACCAGGTTGCCGACACAAACCCGCAACAAAAAATCCATTTTTATATTGATGCTATCAGCGGCCAGATCTTTTCTAATAAAGACATGGAAGCCTATTTTAAACGCATCTCCGTTCCGCTCACACCGTTTTATTTCAAGCCACTTACACACAAACGCATCATACAGATACAACTCGAAGAGCTTGCTAAATGCTTTAAAAATGCCAAGCACGAGTATAAGTATAAAGAGCTTATGAGCCTCAGCAATTTGCTCGAAGATTAAGTGCCGGTATTGGTTCTTCTTTAAACATTGATCGCACAAAACCTGACGGTTAGTGTAGATGCTGCGCAAGAGATAAAAAGTGAGATATTTTTTTGAACCAGGCTGAGTTACTACTATGAGTCACTGTTGCGTCGCACTCGTGTACTTTTTATTCTTTATTCGACAAGCCATTAAAAAAAATTTCATGCAAGCAAAAACTGAAACGATCATTAAACCTGCTTTTGACATACCTGATGCAAACCGCATCCGTTCTATTGATTTTACAAGGGGACTGGTGATGGTGATTATGGCATTAGACCACACCCGCGATCTGATGCATGTTAGCTCTCTCACACAAAACCCAACCGATCTGGCTACGACTACTCCTATCCTTTTCTTTACACGCTGGATCACTCATTTGTGTGCACCGATATTCGTTTTCCTGTCGGGCACTTCGGCTTATCTTTCTTTTCAAAATAAAAAAGATGCGGCACAAAGCAAGCGGTTTTTATTAACCAGGGGTCTATGGCTGATTGTGTTGGAGTTTACAGTTATAAACTTTGGATTGTGGTACGATCTTCACTTTCGCATGTTGATCTTCCAGGTAATTGCAGCTATTGGTTTTGGATTTATCATACTCGCTTTGCTATTGAAATTGTCATCAGGAACGATCGGCATAATCGGGCTGGTCATCATATCGTGTCATAATCTTTTACAGGGCGTTTCTTTGGGTAAGGGTTCAACTTTACAAATTATTTCGTCTGCTTTGTTTAGTCCCAATGCGTTTCAGGTTTCTCCCAATTTCATTTTTATAATGGGTTATCCAATTATACCCTGGCTGGGAATTATGCTTACAGGATTTGCTGCAGGTAAGTTTTTCATGTTATCAAATGAAAAGCGGAAAAGTTTTTTTTTGAAAACAGGCTGTATAGCATTGGCTCTTTTTACTGTTCTTCGTTTTGCTGATTTTTATGGCGATCCTTCTAAATGGTCTGTGCAGAAAAACACTCTTTTTACTTTTCTTTCTTTCATCAATACTACTAAATATCCCCCTTCGCTTTTGTATTCACTAATGACTTTGGGCAGTATGTTTTTGATACTCTACTTTTCTGACCGGGTGAAAAACAAGTTTACTGATATCGTGAGTGTATACGGTAAAGTGCCGTTATTTTATTACCTCGTGCACTGGTACATTATTCATACAACTATGCTGGCAATGGTTTTCCTCGAGGGCTTTCACTGGTCAGACCTGGTGTTCGGCTCTTTTAATTTTGGGCGGCCGGCAAAGGGAAGTGGCGTGCATCTTGGAACGATTTATCTTATCTGGTTTGTTATCGTGATGCTCTTATATCCCTTATGCAAAGCCTACGGAAAATATAAGGCAACTCATACAAAAAACAAGTGGCTAAGATACCTGTAAGTGAGTAAAGGTTTTATTATACTGCACACCTGGTAAGATTGCCGTAACGGGACAAGTAGTGCATTGCTGAATAATAAACAAAAGTAAAAGTGTGCGACGCAACAATGTAAAATAGTAGTAATGCGGCCCGGCTCCAAAAAAAAGTCACTGCACATTTTTAAGTGGCAGGAAATACAATGGGGAAAAAGAGAAGTTTAGCTCACTC
>CAXUMK010000154.1:2044-12543 GCA_964251885.1 uncultured Segetibacter sp.
CACCGGCAACATAAAGTGGAAGACCGAACCTTGCCCGATTTGGCTTTCTACCCAAATCTTCCCTTTCTGTGCTTCGATAAACTCTTTTGAAATGGCTAATCCCAAACCGGTGCCTTTTTCTTTTGAGCCCGGAACCTGGAAATACCTCTCAAACAAACGCGGCACGTATTCTTCTGCAATTCCCGGCCCGTTGTCTTTAACCGAGAAGATCATACTTCCATTTTCCTGTTTTGCAGACACTTCAATCTCGCTGTTGCTGTACGAGAATTTGATAGCATTGGTAAGAAAGTTATTTAAGACCCAGGCAGTTTTGTCGGCGTCGGCTTGTATGGTATGCAGGTTTTTATCCGAAGTATTGTTAATGGCCACACTCTTTTCTTTTGCACTTGCGCCAACAGCCTGCATGGCACTTGAAATGATGGTTTCAGGATGAACTGTCTGAACATCTAACTGTATGCGGCCGGTTTCTACCTGCGATATATTCAGCAACTCGCTTAGTATTTTCAGCATCCGCTGTTTGTCTTGTTCCAGGTTTTGTATCAGTTCTTTTTGCTCCTTTTTCAATGTACCGGTTCGGTGGTCTTTCAATAACTTCAGGCTTAAATCAGATGAGGCTAACGGCGTTTTTAATTCGTGCGAAATGGTTGCGATAAAATTGGTTTTAGCTACATCAAGCTCTTTAAACGAGGTTATATTTTTTAAGACAATTACTCTGTTCTTTGCATCGCCCTGCGATACATCGATCACTTCTTTGGTAAAATAATTCTCCCTGTTTTCCATCACAATTTTAAAAGGCGTAACGGTATTGTTTTCCATTAAGAATTTAAACAGGTCATTTCTGGCGGTAACCTCAGTAACTGATTTACCGATAATTTCTTCTGAACGCAGCCCCAATAGCTGCAATGCCTGAAAATTTGCAAACAGTATAATGTCGTTTTTATCAATCCCGATACTTGCGTCTTTCAGACTATTTATAACCGCTTCGGCACGGCTTTTCTCAAACATCAGTTTATTCAGGTTGCTGCTTTCAAAGTAAGACAAGCGCTCGGCCATCTGGTTAAATGCATCTGCAAGTTTCCCAAACTCGTCATTCCTGTTCAGATGAATACGGTGGTTGTAGTTTTTATTTCCTATCTCCAAAATCGCTTCGGTAAGCCTGTTAACAGGATTGGTAACAACAGAGGGAAAGTTGACCACAAACGTAAAAGATATCAGAAACACTATGCCTGCCAGGGCAATGATGATGGTAAGCGCTTCATCTGCAGTTTTCTGTGCTTTATTATTTTTTAGCTCAATTGCATTCATATTAAGCGCAAGAATCTGCTGTATCTCATTTTGAATGGAGTGTAAATTTTGCCTGCTGGTATCCCCGTGTTTTATTCTGTTGAAATAATTTGTAAGATCAGCAGTTACCCTGTCTTCACCCTTTTCCGTTACATTACTTTGCTGCTTTTGTAATGCTGCTTCAAATAAAATAAGAGATTTAGAATAGTCAGTTTCAAGTTTATTCATTTGTTGCTGCATAGTATGGCAATATGAGATACTTTCATAGTTATCCTGTAATACTGCCTTTGCCTCGCCCTTCAGTTTTATCATATAAAATATGCCTGCGCCACCTGTCAGCAAAAGAAGCAGGAAGAGAAATAATGTACCAAATCTTATCTTATTTTTTACACTTAGTGACATTAGCTGAAAATGACGATATCGATATTATTTTTTGAAAGTGTCGTAAGTAAGCGGTTAAACGCGTTAGTTCTTAAAATAACCTGGAATAAGTTGATGTGAGGCTTACCCAGGCATATAGTTGTAATCTCCCTTTCTGTTGCAGTATCAATAATAGCAGATGGAATATCATTTCCTTTTACCTGTATGACTTCGCCACCCAGTTCTGTTGCGTTCTTAAAATTGTTGATTAAATGCCGTTGTGCAGCCAAAGGTATCTTGTCTACGGCTTCTTTGGCTGTTTGTACATACAGCACATACCATTTGCTGTTATAGTACGAAGCAAGCCTCGCCGTTTTTCTAATGATACGCTGGGCAATTTCGTGATTGGAAGACACGCACACCAAAAACTTTTCGTGCCTGAAAGATTTTTGTTTTGCTGTTATCTGGTAGTCTACTTTTCTTTCGACCTGGCCGGCAACTTCTTTCAAAGCCAGTTCGCGAAGCTGCAGAATTTTATCAGGCTGAAAAAAGTTTGAAAGCGCCTGCTGCACTTTTGAGTGGTCATATATTTTACCGGCTTTCAATCTTGAAATAAGTTCATCGGCCGGCAGGTCAATATTCACTACTTCGTCGGCTATCTGCAGCAGCTTATCCGGAACTCTTTCTTTTACATCTACGCCTGTAATTTCTTTTACATCTTCGTTTATGCTTTCAATATGCTGAATGTTTACCGCCGATATTACATCTATTCCTGCGTCTAAAACATCCATTACGTCCTGCCAGCGCTTTTCATTTTTACTGCCGGGTATGTTGGTATGCGCCAGCTCGTCTATAATCACCACCTCGGGATGCAGCAGCATAATTGACTGCACATCCAGCTCTTCCAGTTTTTTCCCTTTATAAAACACCTCACGCCGCGGTATAAGCGGAAGTCCTTCGGCCATCGCCTGTGTTTCTTTTCGGTTATGCGTTTCTACATAGCCAATTTTTATATTTACGCCGTTCTGCAACAGGTTATGTGCCTCCTGCAGCATGCGGTAAGTCTTACCCACCCCGGCACTCATGCCTAAGTATATCTTAAGTTTTCCTCTCGAATTTTTTCGGTTTAGTTGCAGGTATTGCTGAACCCTTTTTTCTTTATCGTCGGGTTCACTCATGTGATTTTTTCTTTTAAGTTTGATGATATTTTGTACACGCACTATACCGAACGCTGTGTAAAATATGAAATGTTTTTTTTATAAGCCCGGCAGTATTGCTACTATTTTTCATTGTTGCGTCGCACACTTGTACTTTTCATTCTATACTCAACAATACGCTAACTTCCAGATTAATTTGTAGCACCTTCTACCAGAATCACTCTATCATTTTCCATCAAAATCAGGTAAAAGACTAGCTAAATTACCTCTTTATTCAACACTTCAGATGAGTCGTAGAGCATTGCAGTACATAAACATACTTTGCATCCTTTTCTGGTAAGTATGTCGTAGTTGACACAGCTTTCGCATCCTTTCCAAAACTTTTCTTCTTTTGTAATTTCCGAATAAGTAACTGTTTGAAAACCTAAAGCAGCATTCATCTTCATAATTGCAAGGCCTGTAGTTATGCTAAATATTTTTGCTTCAGGATATTTTTGTCTTGACAGGTTAAATATTTCACTTTTAATCTCAGATGCAACCCCTCTTTTTCTAAAATCAGGATGAACGATTAAACCTGAGTTGGACACAAATTCGCCATTGCTCCAGATTTCAATATAAGAAAAACCAACCCAGCGGTTGGTTTCGGTAAGGGCTATCACTGCTTTCCCCTCACGTATTTTTTGACAAATAGACTCAGGTGATCTTTTAGATATACCTGATCCACGCACTATTGCAGAAGCTTCCATTTCATCGCTGATTTCTTTTGCAAACTTTTCGTCTTTTATATTTGCAACTCTAACTATAATATTTTCCGGGTCCATAACTTTTTATATTAATGAGCTAATGCTCTTTTATGTTTTAAATACAAGCCAAACAAATTGGCAGGTATAATTGATTGTACAATGATCTCTTCTTTAATATCGCTTTTTAAGAATGAGCAAAGCGATTCGATAAAAATATTTTCAACTGCTTTTTTAACTACAGCGTCACCTTCTTTATAAAACATTTCGGCAAGGCAAAAGCATTTATCAGCAATATGCAGATGATGTTGCTTTAAACAGTCCTTTGTGTAGTCTGACAGCCGTTGCATAGAAGTATATACGCTTGAAGTAATTCTTGCAGGATTAAGGTCATCTGCCAACTGTGGCAGTTGATCTCTTAAGCAGTATATCACCTCATATTGATTAATCATAAAAATTCATTTTAAAACGTACAGGAATATATGTAATGAAAACTATGTACCAGAAACCGCTTAATAAAAAGTACTGTTTAAACTGCTGTTAATTAGCACCTTTAAAGAAAAAAAGTTGTACAACCAACAGAATGGCTATAAAAAACCTTCCGTTTTGATAATTGTTTTTTCATAATGAAAACTGTATGTAAAAGAGGTGTAAGCACTATGATTATACTTCCCGCCTTATATGTTTCCCGCTAAACGGGACAAGTAGTGCATTGCCGAATACAGCAATATGTGAACAACATACACCTTATTACCTTAGTAACATAACATACATCTGCCCAAAAATAACTAACCTTATTACCTTATATTTCCCATTTTAGAGTCTTCTCATAGTGCTTTTTGGAACGCATCGTATGCTTCTGCAAACGTTACCTTTTTATGATGTTAAGGTTGATTAAGTATTTACTTCTAAACTTTATCTGTCGCAGATTTGAATGACTTAATGATAAGGTAATAAGGTTTTTTCTTTCTCTTTTCTATCCGTTACTAAGGTAATAAGGTTTATACCGATATCTGTAACGCATTGCTTATGCTGGATGTATTCCATGATCGCTGTTGTGGTTGTCCTTTTGTAAGTTCTATAGTTCGTCATTGCGAAGCACAGCTTGTTCCGCAACAAACAATTGAGTCATTAAGTCATTAATGCATCGTCATCAGGGTTGACAGTTGGATAGGGATTTGCTTCCCCACCTCAAGCGGGGCAAGGCTGCCAATGACGGGTAGAAAATTAACGATGATTTGGTAGATAAAAATGTTAGGTTATGCAATGCTGTACCGCTCCTTCTCCACGAGGAGAAGGAGGATGAGGTCTTGCTGAATATGGAAGAGATGGCACAAGTGTGCGACGCAACGATGTCTCATAGTAGTAATCCAGCCCGGCTCATAAAAACTCATTGCACATTTCTATGCAGCGCTCAGTATAATTAAGCCGTTTTACCTGTTAGACAAATGCTCGCCTATAGGCCCCAGCATCAGCGCGGGAAATAAAGACATTACATTGAGGATAAAAATCACGGCAAAAAGAAATAAGGCAAACGTGATGCTTTGCATTCTTAACGTACCAAAAGACCGCTGGATATATTTTTTTTCAATCAGCAAACCTGCAATCCAGACTGCACCAATGACAGGTATAAATCTGCCGGTTAACATTGCAATAGAAGTAGTAAGATTCCAGAAAACAGTGTTGTCGCCTAAAGACTCAAAGCCCGATCCATTACCGGCGGCAGATGAAATGTATTCGTACAGCATGGTTGTAAAACCGTGCGGGCCAAGATTAGTCAGCCATTGCAAACCCTGGTTACCGCCGGGATAATTTACATATACAAAACACGCAATAGCTGCCAAAGCCATTGGCACCAGGGTTTGCAATACGAATACCGCGGCTGTTATCTGAATTTCTTTTATCCCGATTTTTTTTCCTAATATTTCCGGCGTTCGCCCAATCATCAGGCTGCCCACAAAAAGAGTAATGATCAGAAAGATAAACATGTAAATCCATCCCGTACCTAAACCGCCAAAGAAGGCGTCAATATTCATTGCAAGCAACATACATCCTCCCGACAATGGCATAAAGCTATCATGAAAGCCTGTAATGGTTCCGGCAGGAATGGCTACATTTTCACCACAATAAAAAGCTGAATAAAAAGCGCCAAATCTTACTTCTTTCCCTTCCATATTTCCATTTGAGTGTATGCCCATTGCTGCAATGTGAGGGTTACCCGTCACTTCCTGCTGTATAATCGGGATAGTGAACAAAACAAATCCGAGTGTCATGACGCCAAAAATCATATAAGCAAATCTTTTGGCTTTCAGGTATTCTCCCACAAAAAAAACAAAAGCCATCGGTAACAAAAACACGATAATACTATGCAGAATGAAAGTGAAGAAACCAGGGTTTTCAAATGGATGAGCATCATTGGCTCCAAAGAAGCCGCCGCCATTAGAGCCCAGTTCTTTTATTGGTAAAAAGGCAGCGACAGGCCCTGTTGCAACTGTAATGCTGTCACCCTGCAATGATGTTATATGTTTAGGACCCTCAAATGTCATGGGTACTCCACCTATTGCAAAAAGAATTGCCGTTACGATACATAACGGCAATAATATTCTGGTGAGTGAGCGTACAAAGTCTCGGTAAAAATTTCCCAGGCTTGTTCGTGTTCTGGCTACCAACCCCCTGACTACCGCCACCCCGACTGAAAGGCTTGTTGCGGCGCTTACAAACTGCAGAAACATAAATACGCTTATTTGAGATAAGTAAGTAGCGCCGCTTTCGCCCGAGTAATGCTGCAGGTTGGTACTGGTTAAGAAACTAACCGCAGAATTAACAGCAAGGCTCCACTCCATAGAAGGGTTACCGGCAGGATTTAAAAACAGGCTTCCCTGTAAAACCAATATTACAAAACCAAACACAAGCCACACTCCGTTTAGTACTCCCATTGCAATAAGGTATTGCTTCCAGTTCATTTGTGCCGCGGGATTGATACCACATATTCTGTAAATAAAATTTTCAAAGGGTTTTAAAAAATCAAGAATGCTTTTACGTCCTCTGTAAACTTTATTCATATAAGCTCCCAATGGCAATGCCAGCAGCAGAGAAATAATAAATATAGAGATGCAAACGATGGTATTTAGAAGCATGTTAGTTACTGTTTGATTTAACTGCTTTAATGTTATAGAAAATTTCAAGAAATTCTATGTCATCATTTTGAGTTTCATTTATACATGCGGTACCATTTTCAATTTCATCATCACTAAAATTCTCAAGAACTGAAATATACCTGTTCCTCACCATTTCAATGTATTTTGTTTTCTTAACATTGATCTGGTGAGATATAATACTGAATGACGTTACAAACCCCGACGCTTCAAGCTCAGTAATTAACTCAAGCCGCGATGGTTGTTTAATTTCAAATTGCCGTAATGCCTCATCGAATAAAGGATAATTTAAACGCCTTGGTTCAAGTAAAATCAACAGGCATCCATTATTCCTTAGTTGGCGATACAGCCCCCTGAATAAATGTAACCTGCCTTCTTTTGAAAGGTGATGGATGAATTCTTTCATGTACACCTTATTATAAACAATATGCCTTTTCGAAAATTCAACGGCATCCTGGCATATCTTTTCTATTTGCTCATTTTTATTCCTGTTAAGCATCAGGGCACTATTGTCAACACAAATCATTGTAATTGACGGAACTTTTTTTAATATCTCTTCTGCAAATATTCCTGTACCAGAGCCAACCTCTACAACTGTTTCGCATTTTTTTACCTCCAGGTCTTCTATTATTTTATTTGTAAAGTAATCAATATATGCTTCAGAATAGCGGTAATATTCATCATAACGAACTGCTAAATTGGTGTAATGGTCCATTTAAATTTTTTATTTCATTCAACATAAATTTCGATGCAAATTCTTTTTTATGAGCCCGGCAGTATTCCTTCAGTTAATCATCGTTGCGTCGCACTCTTGTACTTTTTGTTCAGTATGCAGCCATTCACTTTCACTTTATATGCAACCATATTCTAAGGCTTCGACTTTGTATTATTCAATCAGGTTAAAGCCGTAGCTGTTTCTTCATTCTCCTTAGCATGAGGAGTATATAACATAGCCGTACACAAACAGTTTTTGCAATGTTTACCTTCCAGAATTAAGTAGTTAACACAACTTTTACAGCCGTCCCAAAATTTTTCATCATGTACTATCTCGTTAAATGTTACCGTTTCAAAACCAAGCCTTGCATTCATCTTCATAATAGCCAGCCCTGTTGTGATACTAAATATTTTTGCTTCAGGATACATTTCTTTAGACAACTCGAATATTTCATCTTTAATCAGCCTGGCAACACCTTCGCCACGAAATACAGGAGATACAATCAAACCCGAATTTGATACAAACTCTCCGTTAGCCCATACTTCAATATAAGAGAAGCCTACCCACCTGTTATCTTTGGTTATAGCTATAACCGCTTTACCTTCTTCCATTTTTTTGATGATCGATTCGGGAGAACGTTTGGATATACCCGAACCACGTATGATGGCAGATGCTTCCATTTCATCGGTAATTATTTTTGCGAATTTCGCATCTTCAGATGTTGCCCGTCGGACTGTAATGTCTTCCACTTTAGTTTGTTTTAATTTTTTGAAGTTATTTTTTCAATAGCGTTTTTTAATACCTGTTTTCTGTAAACTTTATACAGCGTTTCAGGCAAAATACAATTAACCATAAAAATGTCGCTTCTGCTGCTGTTAGTTATAGACGAAAAAGAATATACAAAACTATTTTCAATTAGCAGACGTACTATTTTATCGCCGTTCAGGTAAAGATTTTCAGCTACGGCAAAACATTTTTTTGCCTGGTTATAATCATGCTCCTTTACTATATGCTTTGTGTAATCGGTAAAGTCGTTAATGCATGCATAAATCTCTAAAGACGATCTTGAAGGATGTGTTTTTAAAACTAATTGTGGTATCTTCTCTTCCAGTAAAGAGTGTACTTCATATTGAGAAATCATGGTATTTAGTATTGATGTTGTAAACAATAACATCCTATTGCCAATGCTGTTCCACTATCTGAAAGTTTAGGAATAAATAAGACAAGGCGTTGTAAATCACTTGTTTCGATCAAACATTTATTATAATGCCGCAATTGTAAAGGGCGATGCAGGCCTTTCATAATGAAAAAGCATATCATAATGGAAAGAATGAGGAAGTGATGCCAGGTAAAAGAGAGCAGCGGCTTTTGAAGTAAAGTTGCATTCCTTTTGCGATTAGTTTCGTCGGGCATAAAAAATTATACAAACTCCAACTAAGGCAATTAATGCCCCGATAACATCATACTTGTCTGGAAGAAAGTTGTCGAACTTGTAAGCCCACAGAAGCGACATAACAATAAAAATGCCTCCATAAGCAGCATATACTCTTGCAAAACCTGATGTTTGCCAGGTAGCAACAACACCATAAAAAGCAAGCATACATCCTCCCGCTAACCCATACCATATTGTCTTACCTTCTTTTAGCCAGAGCCATATAAGGTAACCCCCGCCGATTTCAAGTATTCCTGCAAGAAAAAAAATTGATAATGATCTTAAAACATTCACGTTTATTTTTTTAAAAGCACTGATGTTATTCACTAAACTATTTTCAAAAATCAGCAAACGCATAAACTTATCAGGCGGGAAGTAAAATTGCTTTACCGGCAGTTTAACCTCCACTTCTATTTTTATAAGTACCTGCCTGATTTTTATTCATACTTCCTTCAGCAGTTTTAATATTTTTTCTTTGGCAGGCCAGGCAATTCGGTAAATGCGATAAGCACGGTCTATTTCTCCGTTTTCCTTTATGGCAGTATACCATAAACCAATCAGCAATTCATTTGAAGTAACAGCAATAACCGCTTTGCCATCCTTTATTTTTTTGATAATGGAAGTAAGAAATTCATCTGAAATCTCAGGAACATGTATGATAGAAAAAGGCTCCATTGTAGTATCAGATTCGGTTTTGTAGGTTACTTACTATACTTTATGCAGGGTAATTATGTGCATTGCTGAAAATTGAACAAAGCGTATAAGAGTCCCGCCAACGGCGGGAACGATGCCTCATAGTAGTAATACAGTTCGGCTACAAAAAACCATTGAAACATTTATATGCAGCGCTAAGTATAATGTTATTAAGGTTGGGATTGATTTGAAAAGAGAATTAGAAAACCTGAGGCACAAAAGTCTGATCAGTCAAAGGCGGACGAACATAACCGGTGTCTTCCTGCCGGGGAGGTAATACTATCTCCTCCGGTGTTAAGTCCTCATAGGGTATTACGCTTAACAAGTGATGAATGCAGTTAAGATGGGCACGTTTTTTATCATCAGAATTAACAACGAGCCAGGGCGCCTGCTTAATGTCGGTATGCGCAAACATTTCATCCTTGGCTTTGGAATATTCCATCCATCTTTTACGCGACTCCAGATCGAGTGGGCTTAGCTTCCATCGCTTGGTGGGGTTAGTTATCCGGTCGTGAAAGCGGCGTTCCTGCTCTTCATCGCTTACAGAGAACCAATATTTAATCAGTACCATGCCTGAGCGGATGAGCATTCTTTCAAATTCGGGGCAAGAGCGCATAAACTCCTGATATTCTTCTTCGGTGCAAAAGCCCATTACTTTCTCTACGCCTGCCCGGTTGTACCAGCTTCGGTCAAAAAGAACCATTTCGCCTGCCGCAGGCAACTGGGCAACATAGCGCTGAAAATACCATTGCGTTTTCTCGCGTTCAGTAGCTGTGCCCAATGCTACCACACGGCACACACGGGGGTTTAGCGGTTGCGTAATCCGTTTAATAACACCTCCTTTACCAGCAGCATCGCGCCCTTCGAAAATTACTACTACTTTTAAACCCTTATGCTTAATCCATTCCTGCAATTTGACTAACTCAAGATATAGTTTTGCTATTTCTGCTTCATATACAGTGC
>CAXUMK010000155.1:0-12500 GCA_964251885.1 uncultured Segetibacter sp.
GCAATGGCCTGTGTAAGATTATATATTTCTCTGGGAGCACGCTACGATCATTTTATCATGTTTGATAAAGACGGCGTGCTGCATCAGGGTCGTACAGACTTGGATGATGAAAAAAGAAAGTTTGCCGTTCGCCGTACCGACTGGACACTCGAGAAGGCAATGAAAGATGCAGATGTTTTTCTGGGATTAAGCGTTGGAAATGTGGTGACCGCTGATATGGTAAAGAGCATGGCTAAAAATCCCATTGTTTTCGCTATGGCAAATCCCGACCCCGAAATCCCCTATGAAGTTGCCACTGAAGCCCGTAAAGATGTCATCATGGCAACAGGCCGTACAGACTATCCCAACCAGGTAAATAATGTGCTCGGCTTCCCTTACATTTTCAGAGGTGCGCTCGATGTAAGGGCTACACAAATAAATGAAGCGATGAAGCTGGCCGCAGTGACCGCTTTGGCCGAAATGGCAAAGACTGCCGTACCTGAGATTGTGAACTTAGCTTATAATGAAAAAAATATCGTCTTTGGCCCCGAGTATATTATACCTAAGCCATTAGACCCGCGCCTTTTGAGTGTAGTAGCCCCTGCAGTAGCAAAAGCGGCAATCGAAAGCGGCGTGGCACAAAAAACTATTACCGACTGGAGTGCCTACCTCGATGAACTGAACAAGAGATTAGGCCTCGACAACCAGCTATTGCGGGTGATTGGCGCCAAGGCGAGAAGTAATCCTAAAAGAGTTGTTTTTGCCGATGCTGATAATGCTAAAATTCTTAAAGCGGCCCAGATTGCTTATGATGAAGGTATAGCTTATCCTATTTTGCTGGGTAATATCAAAAATATAAGAGCTATAGCAGCAGAAAACAGCATCGACCTCACTGAGCTGCCTATTATAGACCCTTTAAGCGATGATACCGAGGAAAAAAGAAACGAATACAGCAAACTGTTTTTTGATAAAAGAAAGCGCAAAGGTGTTAACCTTTATGAAAGCAAAAAAATAATGCGCGACCGCAATTATTACGGCTGCATGATGGTAGAGACCGGCGACGCTGATGCCATGATCTCAGGTCTTTCTAAAAACTATCCCGAAACCATTCGCCCGGCACTGCAGATCATAGGCAAAGAAGATATGGTAAAGAAGATTGCCGGCATGTATATCATGATCACCAAAAAAGGTCCTTTGTTTCTGGCTGATACCACTGTAAATTTTAACCCGACCGCCGAAGAAATTGCAGACATCACCATCATGGTAGCCAGGGAAGTAAAACAATTTAATATAACGCCGAGGATCGCTATGCTTAGCTACTCCAATTTTGGCAGCAGCAGTTCTCCCGAGGCAGAACTGGTGGCGAAAGCAACCGCAATCGTAAAGCAGCTAAGTCCCGACTTAATTGTAGACGGAGAAATGCAGGCAAGCCTTGCGTTTAATAAAGAAATTATAAAAGACAATTATCCCTTTAGCCAATTGGCCGACCAGGAAGTGAACACTTTGATTTTTCCTAACCTCGCTTCAGGAAACATTGCTTATAACCTGCTAAAGGACGTAGGCGGTGCAGATGCTATTGGCCCGATTTTATTAGGTTTAAAAAAACCCGTACACGTATTGCAGTTGGGAAGCAGCGTAAGAAATATATTAAACATGACGGTCATAGCTGTGATAGATGCACAAATGAAATCGAAAGACGACACAGGCGAAGAAGTAAGAAAAAGCTCGTGGTGGAAACGCAGAGCGAAATCGTAAATTAAATAATCAAATCAGCATATCATTCAATGAAGTTTTTTACACAGCTTGGTCAGTATCTGCTAATGCTCAAAGGCATGTTTAGCAGACCCGAAAACCCCAAAATGTACTGGAAGGAGTTTATGCACCAATGCGTTGAAATCGGTATTGGCTCCTTACCTATAGTGGTTATTATTTCTTTGTTCCTCGGCGCTGTTACTACAGTACAAACTGCTTATCAATTAGTAAGCCCTTTGGTTCCGGCAAGCACCATCGGACAGATTGTAAGAGATAGTATGATACTTGAACTTTCACCCACCGTGGTCAGCATTGTATTAGCAGGAGTTGTAGGCAGTAAAATAGCAAGTGAGTTAGGTAATATGCGAATTAGCGAACAAATAGATGCGCTGGAAATAATGGGTATCAACACCAAGACTTACTTAGTTCTTCCAAAAATTCTTGCTGCGCTTTTGATGATACCATGTCTTATTACCTTATCTGCTTTCTTGGGAATTTGGGGTGGAAGGACTGCTGCGAATATGTCTAATATTGTAGCATCCGATATTTTTGACATCGGTCTGCGCTCTAATTTTTTGCCTAAAAACGTCTATTTTGCTTTAAGCAAAGCCTATACTTTTGCCTTTATTGTAAGTAGTGTACCAGCTTATTTTGGCTATTTTGTTACCGGCGGTTCGCTTGAGATAGGAAGGTCAAGCACAACATCTGTTGTAGTTAGCTGTATATTAATTCTGATAGCTGACTATGCGCTTGCTGCATTGTTGCTCTAAATTTTTTGATATGATTGAAGTTAAGAACTTAAAGAAAAGCTTTGGCGATAAAACGATCTTGAACGATGTAAACCTTGTTATGGAAACAGGGAAATGCAACCTCATCATCGGCTCAAGCGGCAGCGGCAAAACGGTTTTGCTAAAATGTACTGTTGGTTTATTCACCCCTGATGAAGGCCAGGTTACTTACGATGGAAAAAGTATCGTGGGCGCTTCAGTTGAAGAGAAAAAAGACCTTCGCCAGCAAATAGGAATGCTTTTCCAGGGTTCTGCTCTCTTCGATAGTATGACCGTGGAAAAAAACATCAAGTTTCCACTGGACATGTTTACGACACTAACATCAGGTGAAAAAAGAAAGAAGGTAGATGAGGTACTTGCCCGTGTAAACATGGTAGGTGTAAATAGAAAGCTGCCCTCAGAAATAAGTGGTGGTATGAAAAAAAGAGTCGGCATTGCAAGAGCAATTGTACTCAACCCAAAATACCTGTTTTGCGATGAGCCTAATTCTGGTTTAGACCCTCAAACCTCGCTTGTTATTGACAAGCTCATTCGCGACATCACCAACGAATTTAAAATAACCACGGTAGTTGTTACCCACGATATGAATAGTGTAATGGAAATCGGAGACCACATCTTTTACATGTACCAGGGGCACAAACAGTGGGAAGGTTCAAATAAAGAGATCATTCACAGCAAAGACGAAAAGCTTAACGATTTCATCTTTGCTTCCGACTTCTTACAGGATGCCAAACAAATGCGGACCATGCAGGAACAAGAGCATAAAAACGAACCCGCGAAAATCAGCCAGTAAATTAATAAAGCCATCATTCTTTTTGATACCGGCATTTGTAATTCTTTTCTGCATCGTTGTGTCACTCCCTTGTACCGCAAATCTTTTTTCTGCTTTTTTTAAACCAATCTCTAAAGATGTGCCACACCTCAAAGGTGTGGCACATCTTGCATATAGCGCCAACAAAGCTGCTATGAAAATATAAAAGTACAAGTGAGTGACACAACCGGAGATACACAAAGAACTGAATGCCGGCCTCCAAAAGATTATCCTTTTCCATTGAAATGTGCGAAAATCTGCGTGTTAAAACAGCAGGGAATTATTTATCCTGTTATTACCGTTAAGTACTATTTTTGCCCTTCAATAAAAACTACCTCAAACGTTTGCTATGAGTGTATTAGTAAATAAAAACTCCAAAATAATCGTACAGGGTTTTACCGGTACAGAAGGAACTTTTCATGCCAGCCAGATGATTGAATATGGAACCAATGTAGTTGGCGGAGTGACACCGGGCAAAGGTGGTTCTACTCACCTTGACAGGCCGGTTTTTAATACCGTAGCAGATGCGGTAGCAAAAACAGGCGCTGATGTGAGTATCATTTTTGTTCCGCCTGCCTTTGCTGCCGATGCCATTATGGAGTCGGCAGATGCAGGAATTGGTTTGGTTGTATGCATTACAGAAGGCATTCCGGTTCAGGATATGGTGAAGGTCAAGAATTATTTGCTTTGCAAATCTACCCGCCTGATTGGGCCTAACTGCCCCGGAGTGATAACTGCCGATGAGGCTAAAGTAGGCATTATGCCAGGATTTATTTTTAAACCCGGCAAAATAGGTATTGTATCAAAATCAGGCACGCTGACTTACGAGGCGGCGGACCAGACCGTAAAAGCCGGACTGGGAATATCGACTGCCATTGGCATAGGCGGCGATCCTATAATTGGCACTACTACAAAAGAAGCGGTAGAGTTGCTGATGAATGATGCTGAGACCGAAGGCATTATTATGATTGGCGAAATTGGTGGCGGAATGGAAGCCGAAGCAGCAAGATGGATACAGGAAAACGGAACCAAACCCGTTGTAGGTTTTATTGCCGGTCAAACGGCGCCTCCCGGTCGCCGCATGGGTCACGCCGGTGCAATTGTCGGCGGCGCTGATGACACTGCTGCAGCAAAAATGGAAATAATGAAAGAGTGCGGAATCAATGTAGTTGACAGTCCTGCAGATATTGGAAAAACTATGGCAGAAGCATTAAAAAAATAATTTATATCCTGATTAAAAAAGCCCGGTACTTGAGATTACCGGGCTTTTTTAATTATCGCCTAAAGAATAGAAATAGCACCTGTAATAGTCAGTGCCCGACTGCCATTGACCAGTGAGCATTGAGTAGCTTCCAGCCAATTGAAGTTTGCTCAGCAGTCCCTGTAAAATATCCATCAATAGGCAATTCTTTACCAGTAGAATCCATCATATCTTCATGAAATGCTGCGCCAACACTTGCTAATTGATCGGTAAGCGGATCAACCCGCACATTGCTCCAGTGCAATTTAATTTCACGGATACTTTTAACAAGAACATGGTTTATAAAATTTTTAGCCGAGTCATTATTGGCAAATACAAGATGACCCCCTGATGCCATAAAGAAGTCTGAAGTATCTTTAAAATATTGAAGCCATGCAAGTGGACCTTTATCAGAAACGTCCTTAGCAATGGATGCAGTCATTTGCTGAACGCTATCCTTAACAGCAGAACGCCATTCCTAATCTGCTGACTTTGCATTCCTGTTACAGGAACTTACAAATGCATTCAGCGTTATTAAAACCAGCATCCGCATCATTGTAAAATTTATTTAGTTCTGTCGGCAAAAGTTAACTTCTTTGATAGAGGTTCAATGTTCTTTTGGTCTTATACTTTGTCAAGAAATTCTTCTATCAGATAAGTCGCATTGAATTGCGGCCACTTGCCATTGTCTAATGATTCTATTGCTCCCAGATAAGTTCCATGTCCACCAGGAAAAATAGCCAATTCGCAATCCGGAATAATACGATACATTTCAACTGCGTGTTCCGGGCTGCTTACATCTGAGTTACCGTTAATGACCAATGCCGGCGCTTTTATAGTCTTCATTTGTTCGGCACTCCAACCTTTAAATCCTTTCATTCTTTGAACATCTTTGTTAAACATATTCTGCAATGCTTCAGCATTGTTATTTGCGTTTAAAAAGCTTTCTTTTAGAACCTCTGGCATATCGTTCAGCTTCGCATTTTCAAATCCTTCCCAAAATTGAGGTGCAATTGCACTTCTTTTATAAAATGCTGAAGCGAGTATTATTTTATTCACTAATTCAGGATAACGAATAGCCAGTTCTATTGTCGTCTGTCCACCATTACTAAACCCCAAAAAATCCGCTTTTGATATTTCCAGATTCTCAAGAAGTTTTGCAACATCATCTGCATCCTGTTCAAATGTCAGGTAGGTGTCGCGGTCATTTGTGTGTCCGTGAGCCTGCAATTCGACACCAATAATTTGCCGGTGTTTTGAAAGCTGGGGAATAATTCTGCCGAAGGAAGATTGTATTGTTGAGCCGCCGCCATGTATAAGCACAAGCGGTTTACCTTGTCCGTAAATCTCGTAATACATGGTAAGTCCGTTAACTTGGGAATACCCGCTTTTGAAATTATTGTCTGTCATTTACTAAAGATAATCAGTTCAGTTGAAGATTTATTCCCGTGCTACAAGCCAGTGTTAACACGCGGACGGTGTATTAGGTATCACTCTTTGTATTCGTTGTAGTTTGTCTGCAGGAGCAATTTTTTTATCAGGACAATCTGCCCTAAATGATAGTGGGTATGTTCAATAATTCCGTTAAGATTTCTGTAGTATGTTCCGTATTTCTCATCCTCAAAGACTTCTTCAAGTTTATGCTCTGGTATTTGTTCAATTAAACCGGCAAAGTTTTCAGCATCTGCCCTCATCTTGTCTAACAAATGTTGCCAGTCTTCTTGAGAGTAGACCGGTGACATGTAAAAGCTATATTTATCGCTGGCATTCAATGGTTCTCCCTGTAAGACTTTCGAGACTGCACTTACATAATAATTGATGTGGTAAACCAGCGCAGCGATGGTGTTGAATGAATATACTTTAGTCGTGGCTTGTTGCCAGGTTATGTCTGCCAAAGTCTCTTTTAGGTTTATCGAAGTCCAGTTGCCTCCAAAATAAACTTCTCTAAAATGCTTTGCTATTTGTGCAGTTACGTTCATCTGCTTAATAACTTGTTCTTATTTCGCTTGCCTACATCCAGCTTTGCCCATACTCGTATTGTCGCTATTTCTTTGCTATTTCTGTTTTATCCGCAATCACTTTTTGTAATTCACCTTTAAAAAATCAGCTTCTTTATATCTCCCCTTTCTTCAACTCTTCAACAGCATGGTCAACTGCTCTTGCTGCGAAGGCCATATAAGTCAGAGACGGGTTTTGTGTAGATGTGGAAGTCATACATGCCCCGTCTGTTACAATTACGTTTTTGCATGCATGCAACTGGTGCCATTTATTTAGCATAGAAGTTTTTGGGTCAAGGCCCATACGCACTCCTCCCATTTCATGAATGTCAAGACCGGGAGCTTGTTTGGTATCTGTTGTTTTGATGTTTGTAAATCCTGCCTTAGTGTACATCTCGGTAAACTGGTCAAAAAAATCCTGTTTCATTTTGGCATCGTTGTCGTCGTAGCTGATGTTGATATTCAGTTGCGGAATACCCCAGTCATCTTTTTTACCTGAATGCAAACTTACCATATTGGTTTCCTTCGGTATCGTTTCGCCCATCATGTGCGAACCTACATACCATGGTCCCCAATCTTTAATTGCCAAATTCTTTTTCAATTCCGCTCCAAAACCATCGGTATTCGTATTAAATCCCCGTCCCGCATCAAAGCCGGCTGCATAGCCGCGAAGGAAGTTAGTTTCCTGTTTAAATACATTTCTAAACCGGGGAACGTAAGCGCTGGTAGGTCTTCTGCCATCGGTTGTTTTATCTTTATAACCATCGTACTGTGCCGAAATTCTTGCACTGTAGTTATGAAACGCTACGTACTTTCCCAATACTCTACTGTCATTTCCCAGGCCGTTAGGAAAACGGTGTGAAGTAGAATTTAAAAGAACAAGATTTGAGTTTAATGCACCGGCATTCAGGAAGATCACTTTTGCATAATATTCGGTTACGTCTTTTGTATGCGCATCAATAACCCGTACCCCGGTTGCTTTTCCGGCTTTGTCGTCATACATGATAGAATGCACCACAGCAAACGGATGCAAAGTCATGTTGCCGGTTTTTGCTGCCCAGGGTATAGTGGTAGAATTGGTGCTGTAATACCCTCCAAAAGGACAACCGCGCTGGCAAAGATTACGGTTCTGGCATTGAGCCCTGCCTTGCTGCAGATGAATTGCCTGCGGCTGGGTCAGGTGAGCACAACGGCCATATATCACATGCCTGTCGTTATAATTCTTTGCGATAAAGCCTTTAAAATAATCTTCCACACAAGACAATTCTATAGGTGGCAAAAACTCGCCGTCAGGAAGATTGGGGAGACCATCTTTATTGCCTGAAATGCCTGCAAACTTTTCTACATAACTGTACCACGGAGCAATGTCTTTGTAGCGGATGGGCCAGTCAACAGCAAACCCGTCACGGGCTGGTCCTTCAAAATCAAAGTCGCTCCAGCGTTGTGTTTGTCTTGCCCACAGCAGCGATTTCCCTCCTACCTGGTAACCGCGGATCCAGTCAAAAGGCTTCTCCTGTACATAAGGATGTTCGTTGTCTTTTACAAAAAAATGCATTGCATCTTCTCTAAATGCATAACACCTGCTTGCAATCGGGCTCGCTTCCTGTATTGCCTCCGGTAACTGGTTTCTGTGTTCAAATTCCCACGGAAGCATATTGGTTGTAGGATAATCGATCAAATGTTTTACATCTCTGCCTCTTTCCAGCACAAGCGTTTTCAATCCCTTTTCTGTCAGTTCTTTTGCTGCCCATCCGCCGCTCATTCCAGATCCGATGACTATGGCATCGAATGTCCGGCTTTTGATTGAATCGTTATTATTACCCATAATATTTAAATTGAGCCTCCTTTTTCATTCAGTTTTGTAACCGGAATACAGCCACTGTATTTACCGGGAACCAGTTTGTAAACACGCACATTGGTGAGGTAGTATTGCGATGTCATATATCCCTGCAGGGTTAATTTCTTCATCGTCTTATAAAAATCAGCGGCATCGCCAGATTCTTCTTTATTCTTATTGTCAATGATACTTTGTAATAACTCTCCTCTCTGCTGCACGGTACAATCAACAAAAGAATTACTGAACTTCTTTTTAGAAAGTTCGTCAAATGCTTTCATTCCTTTTACAAATTGGGTTTGCTCCTCTTTGGTAGTACAATCATCGAGCATCTTCAAAGCAAAAAGGTCTGTAGAAGTATCTTTTGCGCCGGGAGTATCTGTTTTTGGAATGATGGTTTCGCAAAACTCAGAAACAAGCTTTTGCTGGTTTCCATCCAAAGTGATATGCTTTAGAGCAAGAAGAGGTTTCGTTTTTTCCTGCAGGCACGAAGGAATAATTGCTGCACTTACCGAAAGAATAAAACAGTTTCTGATGGCATCACGCCTCGTTATTTTCATTGTATTATTTTAGACTAACCAGTTTTAAAAATATTGATCTTTCATTAATGTCTAATTCTACTTTGTCATGTTTTAGTATTTGCAGTTTTTTTGGTAGCCGGCAGTTGTTTTTCATTGTAGCTCCGGTTGTGTCACTCACTTGTACTGTATCTTTTTATGCAGCTTTTAAAGAAAGCCCACGAACAACGTAAGCTGGTAAAGTAGAACTAATGTAAGATAAGAATCTTAAACAGGTTCTTTCCCTTTACAATTCTTACAAAATAAAATTTTGGGAGTTAGTTAAGGAGGCAATTTCAAATGAAGGAGATTGCTTCGTAACTCGCAATGACGGCTATCTTTTTGCCGAAAAAAGTACCTTCAGAGGAAGTGTGCGACGCAACGATGTTGATAGAAGCAATACGGCCTGGCTCAAAAAAAATTATTTCAAATTTGTATACAGCACGATGTAACAGAACTTCCGAAGAACAACGGATCATACACATCGTATTTGCAGGTGAAGCCGCTTTACTTTGAAACGCGTTTTATAGTAAATACTTTTTTAAAAGCGCCAAATCCTACCGTAGCATAGCCGCTGTTGAATTTATACTGAATTCGTTTTAAAAAGATCCAGTCATTAATTTTAACTGACTGGCTTGTTAAGTCCATAAACTGATTGTAGTACCTCGGTATATCTTCTTTGGGCACCAGTTCGCCCCACACAGATTTTACCGCTTCTATAATACAGGTCTTATCATCAGGCTTGCTGGCCCAGGCTGCAAAAAGCCCGAAGGCAACCAGCATCAGGATAATAATTTTTTTCATCGTTGTGCCAGGAATTATTTTGCAAAATCTCTAAGTATACCATTAATAGAAAGGTCTTCGTCAATTAAAGGCCAATGTATTCCATAGCCCGAAGGAGAAATTTTGTACATCGCTCTCTCTATCTCAGTTGCAGATTTAAGTCTGCCAGATAACTTATCCAAAGGAATTGTAAGTTCATTCCCATCAACATTCAGAATAATAAAGTCTTTATTGAAACGAATTGTCTCTATTTTATGTGCAGCTATCATGTTGTCTTTTTAAAAAAAGTTATTCCACGAATCTATTAATGTATCAAAGTTCTGAAATATTATTTTCCTTATTTCCCGTTTATCTTTTGGCGACATATTATAACTATACTCTTCTTTTATATCCATTTCATCAACTAAAATCCAATATTTACATTCCATTTCGCCTTTTTCGGCGTGAATATGAATCGGCTCATGGTTTTCATTCGCATAAAAATAAAGTCTCCACCCAAAAATAAATAAAACTGTTGGCATACAGCTTAAAGATAATAATCCTCATTCGTATTTGTGTATGGATCTTATTCAAAGCAGGTTCTTGTAAAATTTTCTCACAGCAGCTTCTTAACATGACGTATTTACAAATTTTCCACATAGCCATATTCGCCGGTAATCCATGTAAAGCAAAGACTATTTTTGCCGCATGATGATATTGAAGTATTGGCGGGAGTTGGTTTTTGCTGCATTTTGCGTCGTCACACTTATTCAACTGGCTTATTATGCAGGCATTTTCAGCCGGCTCGCTTTTCATAAAACTGCACCTAAACTGCACAACCAGCAACAACCTGTTTCTGTTATTATTTGCGCAAGAGACGAAGCAGATAATATCGTAAAAAATCTGCCTGGTGTGCTTGTTCAAAATTATCCTACTTCGCATGAAGTCATTCTTGTAAATGATAATTCTTCTGATGACACAAAATACCTTATTGACGAACTGCGGAAAACCTTCAAAAATTTAATTCCTGTTTCATTGACACAGGAAGCGAAAATGATTTCAGGAAAAAAGTTTCCGTTGAGCATGGGAATAAAGTCTTCGAAGTATGAAACACTCCTGCTTACAGATGCTGACTGTGTGCCTGCAAGTGAAAACTGGATACAACTGATGCAGGATGGCTACTTACCACAAACCGAAATTGTGCTGGGTTACGGAGCTTTTCATAAAACCGGCGCTTTGCTAAACAAGATCATCCGCTTCGAAACGTTTCATTCTGCGCTTCAATATTTGAGTTATGCGCTTGCCGGTATTCCTTACATGGGTGTTGGCAGAAATCTGAGTTATAAAAAGGATGTTTTTTTCAGGAACAAGGGGTTTTCGGCGATCAACTTTATTCCCGGTGGAGATGATGACCTTTTTATAAATAAAGTAGCTACAAAAGAAAACATTGCAATTGTTATAGACCACGAGGCACATACTTTAAGCGAACCAAAAAAAACCTGGAGCGATTGGTTTATTCAAAAAAGAAGGCATTACTCCACTGCTAAGTATTACCAGGTAAAACATAAGTTTTTGCTGGGCTTGTATTCTGCTACACAATTTCTCATTTACCCGCTTTGTATTATCGCTGCTATCTTTTTTAACTGGTGGATTACGCTTTCCATTTTTGCGGTGCGATTGATAGTGCAGTCGGTCATTTATTTTAAAACAATGAAAAAGCTAAACGAAGCAGACCTGTTTCCCATGTTTCTATTATTTGAGTTGTGGATGTGTATTTATTACGTTCTTTTTCTACCGGCGTTATTCAGGAAAGCAAAGAAGTCGTGGAATTAGGCGGTGTGGGGAGTCAGGAGTGGGGAGTCAGGAGTCAGGGGCGAGTAGTGAGTGGTTGAATAATTGAATGTTTATTTTCAAGCTTGACCATTGACTATTGCCTATTGACTATTATACTGCCGGGGCATAGGAATGTGCATTGATTTTTTTGGAGCCGGGCTGTATTACTACTATGAATCATCGTTGCGTCGCACACTTCCTCTGAAGGTACTTTCTTCGGCAAAAAGAGAACCGCCATTGCGAGTAACGACTTTTTCGGAGCCAAAAAAGAAAAAAGACCAATGACATCTAATACATAAGTTTCTGAAACAAATGCAGTAGAAGGGATGTCATTATAAGGAGGGACGACGAAGCAATCCCCTTCATTTGCCTGTGTGCCTTTCGAACTGCATAATATTGTACAGTTTGTTCACTGTTCTGCAAGACCTCATCCTCCGTCTCCTTCTCCTCGTGGAGAAGGAGCGGTACAGCATTGCATAACCTAACATTTTATCTACCAAATCGTCGTTAATTTCTACCCGTCATTAGCAGCTTTTCCCGCCTCAGGACGGCGAAGAAATCTCCCAACCAACTGTCAACCTGATTGTTCAGGGATTGCTTTCCCGCTTTTGTTGCGGGACAAGCTGTGCTTCGCAATGACGAACGTGCCTGCAATGACAAACGATGGAACCTACAGAAGGACAATCAAAAAAGCGACAATCGGGAATGCACCCAGTTAATGGATTACAGATACCTGCATAAAAAACCTTATTACCTTAGTAACGGATAGAAAAAAGAAAGAAAACACCTTATTACCTTATCATTAAATCAGGAAAATAAATACCACAATCTTATACTCATTTTGTTTTGATAATTCAAAATCGTACTCCTTTCATTCCTGAAAAAAATTATGAGAAATAAGGTAATAAGGTTAGTTATTTTTGGGCAGATATGTTGTGTTACTAAGG
>CAXUMK010000156.1:0-1640 GCA_964251885.1 uncultured Segetibacter sp.
TTTGTAACACTTCAGGCATGAAAAAAAGTGGATAACATAGATTACTCACTGATTATTAATGGAAATAAAGTAGAGTTCAAAATAAATTGGGGGTGTACAACTCATTCTTCACTTTTCGTTGTAATCACATTCTTACTGCAACATTGTCCTTTTACAGCTTTTAACCATCTTTAAAATCTGAATAAAGGGAGGGAATAAAGGGATTTTTTTGAAGTGCCAGCGATAAGGCATCTAAAATGTTGAGCCCTTGCTTTCGGCAGGTGGAGATATAGCTTCTTATTCTGGCAAAAATTTTAGCTCCGGTCATGCTCCTGAAACAACCCGATATTTTTTGTTTGAGCTTCATCATTCTGATATCGCGTTCTGCCTGGTTGTTGTCAAAAGGTATTTTAAAACTCCAGATAAAGCCGAGTATGCTTTTGCGGTGTTCATCAAAGCGTTTAAGCATATTGTATGTTTTGCTTTGTTTGACTTTGCCCCGCTTTAAGGATTGATTTTCTCTGGCCGGATGATCTGCTTTGCCTTTGATGATTAATTGGTCGTAGTCATTTTCAAATGAGGTTATCTGAGCTAATGCAAGGTTTGTTTTACCTTCCTGCTTTGCCATGTCTACAGCTTCTTTCATCTGTAAAAGCAATGTTTTCATTTCCATTGCCGAGTTGCTTTTTTCCTGTTCTTCACAAAAGGTAAAATAGCGCAGATGATGAGCATTGCATAAACTGTGGCTGCATGAATAATCCATATAGCTGCCCCGGAAATCATGCACTGCATTGCCCTTGAACACAGGTAGTATTTTCATCGCATCCATGGCTTCTTTTCCACGTTTTGCATGGGGCATATACAGGGTTAGTTCTGCCGTAGAGGCACTGTGCAGCCACTGTCTTTTATTGTCAACATAGTAGCCTGTTTCATCGAAATGAACTACTTCCTGTTTGCATAATTGTTCTGTTATTGTTTGCTCAAACCCTTGGAGCTGATGATAGCATTGCAAGCTCATATTCATCAGCGTACCGGCGCTGATGCTGTGGTTATACAATGCCTCGAACGCTTCTGCTGTGCGCTCCACAGGCAGCAACTGGTAGTGCATCATATACATAGCCCACTGCTGAATGTTTTTTCCATATTGAACAGGCTGACCGACACCTTGAGGAAATACCGCTTTTGTTTGTGCCGCACAATGAGGACAGCTTTTTATTTCACACCGATGTTCTCTTACCAAAACTTTTACAGGGGGAATATCAAAGACCTGACGCCTCTCATAGCTTTGGCTGCCAATGAAGGAAATGTCTTTTCCACAGACCCCGCAAGCCTCGACCGATGCAGTATGACTTCATCGGCAACCACTGCCATTTGTAAAGTTGTCCCTTCATGGCCTGGCTGACCACCGGCTTTCTTACCACTTGGTTTACGCAAACTCTTTGTATGCCGTGCAAAACTATCTGATGAGGGAGGCTTGCTGCTGTTATGGCTATTCTTACTTACTTTGGATAACAACTGTTCAAGCTGATTGCGAAGAAACGCATTCTCTTCCTTTAAGGAAACAACCTGTTGTTCTAAGGACGATATGATTGAGGGTAATTCAATCTTTTCTAATAATCAAAAATAAGTATTTTATGGGTATAACTTTGAATGCCTGAAGT
>CAXUMK010000156.1:1740-7754 GCA_964251885.1 uncultured Segetibacter sp.
TTTTCTAATAATCAAAAATAAGTATTTTATGGGTATAACTTTGAATGCCTGAAGTGTAACAAAAAAAGTTCTATCGCTTCTTTTGCCATTGCAATAGCTTCATCTATATCTTTTCCATAAGTAATGCAGCCTGGCAAAGAAGGTACTAAAACAGTATATCCTCCCTCTGGTTCTTTTTGTAATCTTATTTTATAAGTTAGTTGCATCATACAATAAAATTAAAACATTCTTTTTTAAAAAGCAGACCCCTAAATCCCCCAAGGGGACTTGAAAAATAAGTATGAAACCAAAATGTCGAAGCCATAGTAGTACAGTTGCTACTGACTACTGACTATTGACTACTCACTACTGACTAATCCCCACTTGTACAGTTGAACTATCTTTACCCTCTTATGGCCGAAGATGAAAATTTTTTTATTAACTATAAAGGTTCCAGTCTCATGGTATCGCCGGTAATTAATGGAGGTAATATCTATTTTATTGTCCATTTTAAAACACCTGTTATTATTGCAGAAGGTATGATCAATGAGTCGTGGCTGTGGTACGAAGTGGACAAAGGAGAAACCTCTCTTTCTGCCGAACTGGGAGAGATATTAGAAGGTATGGATATTTGAATTAAACTTGCCGGATAAAGAACAGTCTATGCAAGCAGCAAGTCTAAGTGAACTGAAGCAGCAACTTTCATCTCTGCCTCCGAAGAAGGTTTTGGAAATATGTGTAAAGCTTGCCAAGTTCAAAAAAGAAAATAAAGAATTGCTCAGCTTTTTATTGTTTGATGCAGATAATGAGCATGGATACGTAGAAAGCATAAAGAATGAAATAGACGAACAGTTTGCTGAACTTCCCCGAAGTAACTGGTACCTGACAAAGAAAAGCCTGCGCAAAACATTGAGGCTTATTTCAAAATACAGTAAACACGTATCTGCCAAAGAATCTGAAATTGAAATGCTGATACACTTTTGCAGTAAAATGCAGGTATTGCGCAGCAATTTTCATTACAACCAGGCGTTCTCCAATATGTACCTGCAGCAAATAAAAAAACTCGTTGCACTTTCGGCACTCGTTCACGAAGACATCCGGTACGACTATAAAAGGAAGATCGAACAACTGCAATAAGCCGGGCAATTTAATCGTTTAAGAAAAATCGTAAGATAGGGCTAATGATCTGAGTTAATATGAAAGTATCACTTCATTTAATTTTTACTTGAGCATGCATCCTTTTTTTGTTTCATACAATCTAATTTTTGCTATGTAAAGGAATAAAATAATAATTGCAAGCTTTAATTGTTTAACTGTTTACATATTTATCCATTTAAAATTTTATGATGAAGGACTTTAGTTTTTTTGCAATCCGTGAGTTTGTCGAGGCGTCTACTGATATAGAAAAGCACATTGAGCAATTGCAATTAGACGGTTATACTATTTTGCAGAATGTCTTAGACGAATGTGAATTGATTGAAGCGAGAACCAAAATAGATGACATATACCAGCAGCAGGTAGAAGAGGTGGGAGACGAGTCGTTGCTTAAAAAAATCAATGACAGTAATTTCGCAAGATGTCTGCTGGGTTATGATGATTTCTTTTTAACAAAAGTTGCCGCCAACCAAAGAGTACTTGAAGTTATAAATAAGATTTTAGGCGAACATTATATCCTGATGCTTCAAAACGGCATTATAAATAAACCCGCACACCTGCCAAACTCAAATGCCTGCGCTTTCCACAGAGATTTAAATTACCAGCATTTTACATCCTCCAGGCCATTGTCTATCAGCGCATTGTTTTGTATAGATGCTTTCAGCGAAGAAACCGGCGCTACCTGCATATTGCCTTATACGCATAAGATGGAAAAATGCCCGTCGGAATACTATATACAGAAAAATCAAAAAGCGGTCAGTGCAAAAGCAGGCTCGGTTATCATTTTTGATTCTATGATGTTTCACCGTGCCGGAAGAAACACATCCAATAATGTAAGAAGAGCGATTAACAATATGTACGTATTGCCTTTTATGAAACAACAGATCAATTTGCCTGCTTTTTTACAAGGCAAATATTCTGAAGATCCTTTTTACAGAAATCTGCTTGGTTACAACAGCGAGCCTGAAACCGATGTTATTTCATTTAGAAGAAAAAGGATAGCGAGATTGCCTTAGTTTAACTCCTGTTTAATTTTACTTTGTCATGTCTTATAATTGTCAAGGAATATGAGTGATTCCTGGCGTGTCGAATAAAGAATAAAAAGTAAAAGTGTGCGACGCAACATCTGAATCATAGTAGCAATTAGGCCTGGTTCAAAAAAATCTCCTCACTTTTTTATCCACTGCGTAAGTATAATATTTGTTTTTTGGGTAACCGTCAGTTGTATTTCATGGCAACTCCGGTTGTGTCACTCACTTGTGCCATATCTTTTTATGGCAGCTTTTACCGCAACCAAACTCTTAGTTGGAATGCGCTGCACAACACTATATAGTTTTTACTTTCATCCCTTCCAAAGCTGCCACTACCATTTAAACTGCAAAAGACGATCTCTAATGCCTCCAAATATCTCCTTTCACAGCAATTATTCCGGTTCCCTTTAAAAAAAGACTTAGATTTTTGTAAAAAGGCAACAAACCTCTGGGGATAGTTCGATTTAAGTCAATTTTTTAGAATATTTTTATCGCAAACGATCATTGCCTGGCGAAAAATAATAGTCGTAAATCAACAGCTAATGGATTCAAATTTTTCAGACGGACTACAGGTATTTAAGAATAGTGTCGCTATTAAATTTCAGTTATTTAACAGCCTGTTCATCTCATTACCCTTTCACCGCATAGAAAATACAGGTATTCACCTTTCATTATTACTCGAGAACTGTACCGAAGGATATAAGCGCAGCGAAAGCCCGCAGCAGATCATCGAGACTTTTTTTGAAAGATATACTTCTTACCAAAATGAAAAGGAGAAAACCGATCTTCTTTTCAGGTTCATACATTATGTAGAGCGGCAGGTAGTTTTGTTTGATGCGCTCGAAGACTCTGCCTACAAAGAAGTAATTGATATAAACGGACCTGGCACACTAAAACATCTTACTTCTGAAGTTATTCAAAGTTCTTTGCAGAATAAGCTTGCCGTGCGGTTAAAAGAGTTTTCGGTTAAGATCGTTCTTACCGCACATCCTACCCAGTTTTATCCCGGATCTGTTTTGGGCATTATCAACGATCTTTCTACTGCCCTTAAAGGCAATGAGATCAGCAGGGTAAATATGTACCTGCAGCAACTGGCAAAAACCCCTTTTTTCAACAAAGAAAAACCAACTCCTTATGATGAAGCCATGAGCCTGCTATGGTTTATGGAGAATATTTTTTACGCAGCAACCGGCAACATGATTACCGACCTGAAGTCGCAATTTCCTGTAACCATGAGCAACCAGCATCCAATTATGGGAATGGGTTTCTGGCCGGGCGGCGACCGCGATGGAAATCCTAACGTGAGAACAGAAACGACTTTGAAGGTTGCTAATGCATTGAGGTCAAGTATTATAAAATGCTATTACCGTGATATAAGAAGAATAAAAAGAAGGCTCACCTTCAAAGGGGTCGATACTATTCTTGCCGCCCTTGAAACATTGCTCTACACAAACATTTTTGTTAAGGGCAGCCTGAACGAAGTGACGAAAGAAAAATTACTGGAAGCGCTTGAAAAGGCAAGAGAAATAACCATAGCTAATCACAATGGCCTGTTTGTTTCACTGATAGAAAACGTAATTAATAAGGTGCATGTATTTGGGCTGCACTTTGCCACACTTGATATAAGGCAGGAAAGCTCTGTGCACAATTCGTTACTGGAAATGATCGCAGAGGCTGGGGATGTTTTACCAAAAGAATATGCTACACTGGATGAAAAGCAAAAGATTGAGATACTGACAAACATTTCCGGCGTCGCTGATCCTGAAAAGTATGAAGCAGGTGTTTTGAGAGATACGCTTGAGTCTATGAGCGCCATTAAGACCATTCAGCAGTATAACGGAGAACTTGGCTGCAACCGCTACATCATCAGCCAGTGCAACAGCGCATTAAATGTACTGGAAGTATATGGTCTTTGCCTATTGAGCAACTGGAAAAAAGAAGACCTGAAACTGGATATCGTGCCATTGTTTGAAACGGTGGAAGACCTGAAAAATGCCACGGAAATTATGAGTTGCCTGTATGAAAACAAAATGTACCGGCAGCATATCGTAAGCAGAAAAAATACGCAAACCATCATGCTTGGTTTTTCTGACGGAACCAAAGACGGTGGTTACCTGATGGCGAACTGGAGCATTTATAAAGCAAAAAGAGAATTGACGGCAATATCAAAAAAGTATGAGATAAACGTAGTCTTTTTCGATGGCCGGGGCGGACCTCCTGCAAGAGGAGGCGGCAAAAGCCATAAGTTTTATGCTTCCATGGGCAAAGAAGTAGCTAACAAAGAAATACAACTAACCATACAGGGACAAACAATCAGCACCAGCTATGGCAGCGTAGACTCTGCCAGGTTCAATATGGAGCAGTTGCTAAATGCAGGCATCAGCAATGATTTGTTTTCTGCGAAAGAAAAAACACTGACTGACGCGGAAGAACACGTGATGCAGGAACTGGCCGATGAAAGTCTGAAGGAATATCTTGATCTGAAAGATCACCCTGAATTTATGAATTATCTTTCTGATGTCAGCCCTCTGAAATTCTATGGAGAAACAAATATTGGCAGCCGTCCCTCTAAACGTGGAAGCTCTTCTAATCTGACGATTAAAGATCTTCGGGCTATTCCATTTGTTGGTTCGTGGAGCCAGTTGAAACAAAACCTGACAGGCTATTACGGAGTTGGTTATGCAATGCAGATGCTTGATAAACAAGGCCGGTTGAACGAGGTAAAAGACTTGTACCAGGATTCATTATTCTTTAAAACATTGATCGATAATTGTGAAATGTCGATGAAAAAGTGCTTTTTTCCACTGACCGCTTATCTTGCTGCAGATGAAAAGTATGGCGAAATGTGGAACCGCATTCACGATGAATATGAGTTGACCAAAAAATATATTTTAGAAATTTCAGGAAAGAAAGAATTAATGGATGATTACCCTGTTGAGTCTTTGTCTATACAAATGCGTGAAAAAATCGTTCTTCCGCTCTTAACCATACAGCAGTATGCGATGGCCATCATTCGTGGCATGGATGAAAGGAATGCGGGCAATGAAGAAAAGGAGGTTTACCAGAAATTAGTGATGCGCTGCTCCTTTGGAATTATTAATGCGGGGAGGAATTCGGCGTAAGTGAATAGTCAATAGACAATAGTCAATAGTGATTAGTCAATAAGTCAATAAGTCATTGAGCAATTGAACTATTAAGCCATTGAGCAATTAAAGTTCCTTCTGCATAACATAATCATTCATAAAAAACCCGCTTTCAATATCTATGTCTTCCTCTTTAATAACGACAAATCCGTTTCTTTCATAAAACTTCTTAGCAACATTCATACGGTTAACATTTAGCTGAAGTTTTTTTGCGCCCATACTTTTTGAGATCGTTTCAACCGTTTGCAGCAATACTTTACCTGCGCCTGTTTTTTGCTCTGCCGGTACCACATACAATTTCTGCAGTTTATAAACTTCCTTTTCTACCTGAGAAAAAGAGGCAAAACCAACAGGTTCATATTCTTTTAAGGCGAGGAAAAAATAATGCTGATTTTTCATTTGCTCCTCCAGTGTAGCGGCGCTGTATAATTTGTTAAGCATATAAGAAACCTGTTCTTTACCCAGCAAAGCCTCGTATGTTAAAGGCCAGGTTTCATGAGCTATTTCCCTGATGAAAGGAATATCAGTAACAGATGCAGGTCTTATTACTAATCCGGATGAAGGCAAATGATTGTTCATATAGTTCTGTAAAGATGCCGTATAAAGTTTACTTTGCTCACAACTATACTTAGAGCTGTATAAAAATGTATGCGATGAATATTTATGAGCCAGACAGTATTGCTACTATTTTTCATCGTTGCGTCGC
>CAXUMK010000156.1:7764-12496 GCA_964251885.1 uncultured Segetibacter sp.
GCTTTGTTCTATACTCAGCAAATGCACAACTTGTCCCGTTAGTGGGAAACTTATTAGGTTGGAAGCATATTCACTATCATCTCAGAATTGATTATAGGCTTGTTTTTGATACTCTATTTTTATGCTTATAACATTATAATAGTTTACAGCAATAAAAATGTCATTACTCATAGATTTTAAAAAGGCGTCTCTATTTATTAACTTTAGTTCAGCTTTTAATCCACACTGCTGTCAACCTTTTTGCCCTAAATAAAAAGAGGCTGTCTCTTAGTTTTGAGACAGCCTCTTTAAAATCTACGGCTTTGTTTCTGTTGATGGCTTCTCTATTTTTACCTTCTTTTTAACCCCTGAATATTTTTTGTGCTTACTGAAAGTATTGTGAACTTTCTGAGGGATAGTAGAGGTTTTCTTAACCTTTGTTTTTACCTCGGGTGTTTGGGCAGAAGCTGCAAATGCAACGCTTGTAAACAGCATAACGAGAAATAGTAATTTTTTCATTTTGAATTATTTTAGAAAAGATAAGACTAAAAATTGTGCCGAAAGTTTAATGATTTTCAATACTTTACTCACCTGCTTTCGATTTACTTATCTTTACGGCCCTAAATTTAAAATGAGTGCAGGCATCTGAGCGGTTCTTATTACATCATCAAACATTGTGGCTTTCTCCCGACCGGTGCATCTACTGGGAAGAACAAAAATCACTGATTGTTTCTGACCTTCATTTTGGTAAAACAGGTCACTTTCGCAAGTCTGGTATAGCTGTTCCGCAAAGTGTGTATAAAGAAGATATGCAGCGGCTGGCAGATCAGTTACAGTTTTATAAACCAGAGCAACTGATTGTGGTGGGCGATTTGTTTCACAGTGTAATGAATAAAGAGCTTGCCTTTTTTATAAAGTGGAGAAATGATTTCAGTAATCTGCATGTACAACTCGTAAAAGGCAACCACGACATTTTGAAAAAGGAATGGTATGCCGAAGCAAATATTTCTGTTTCAGATTTACATTTCAATATGGCTAATTTTTGCTTTGTTCACGACATCAATGAAGCCTGTGCTACGTCTGCTGATATTCATTATTACTTTAGCGGGCACATTCACCCTTGTGTAATGCTCAAAGGCCTGGCCAAACAAAAGCTCTCTTTGCCGTGTTATTACTTTACTGAAAGCTTTGCCGTTATCCCTGCATTTTCAAAATTTACAGGTACGGCTACTGTCAAAAGAAAATCAACAGATCATGTTTTTGCCATTATTCCAGCAAACCTTGCAAAAGGTCAGCAAAGTGCTGTGGTAAAAGTGTAAAACTTAAAACCCCAAACCCCTAAAGGGGCTTTTTACACCTTTTGCGTTAAACCTACCATACTTGTCTCCAATTATAAAAATAGCTTACGCTCAGCTTTATTCGCATCCTTTGCCTGAAGGGCATCGTTTTCCGATGCTGAAGTATGAATTGATTCCGGGGCAACTGCTGCATGAGGGAACGATAACTGCTGACAATCTTTTTATTCCGAAACCTTGCCATGAAGAGATCATTTTATACACACATGAAAGAGAATATTTGGATAAATTACTTCATCAAACCTTGTCTGCATCAGAACAAAGAAAGATAGGATTTCCACAATCGCCTGAATTAACTGAAAGAGAATTAATCATTACACAGGGAACGATTGATTGTTGTCGTTCTGCTTTAGAAACAGGAGTTGCCCTAAATGTTGCCGGCGGCACTCATCATGCATTTGCAAACCGTGGAGAAGGTTTTTGTTTGCTGAATGATCAGGCAGTTGCAGCAAACTATCTGCTCCGCAAAGAACTGGCAAAGCAAATTTTGATCATTGACTTAGATGTTCACCAGGGAAATGGTACGGCAAATCTTTTCGAAAACGAACCCCGTGTTTTTACTTTCAGCATGCATGGTCAGCACAATTATCCTTTTCACAAAGAAACCTCAGACCTTGATATTCCCCTTGCTGACGGAACAGATGATAACACTTACCTGAATATTTTATCTGAAACCCTGCCTGCACTTATAGAAAGAGTAAAACCTGATTTCTGCTTTTACCTTTCAGGAGTCGATATTTTGGAAACCGATAAATTCGGCAAGTTGAAAGTGACTTTACACGGGTGTAAGCAAAGAGATGAAATAGTGCTTTCACTTGCAAAAAAACGTTCTGTTCCCTGTGTTGTTTCGATGGGCGGTGGTTACTCACCAGACGTTCGAAATATTGTTGAAGCGCATTGCAATACATTTAGAACGGCGGTTGAGATTTTTGGTTGAGAAAGATTATAGAGGAGATACCTTTTCGAAATCTTCAATTGTGATAATATTTATTCGGGGAAAAGTAAGTGACTTTAATAAATTAAATCCGGTGTCATTTGTAATTAAGTATTCTGCATTAGCTGCAACATAACAGTCAACAAATTTATTGTCATCGGGATCTCTCAAAATGTTCCATTTGTAATATACCTGCACAAAATGCACATTTGGTAATTCTTTTAAAGCAATGATAAAATTGTCGGCAACTGTTGCTGAATATTTTTGTTGGAGCACTTCTTCATATTCAAGCAATATTTCGTCATTGACAAAAACAATAATAGCCTCACTTAAAATTAATTTTATAAGCCAATGGAAAACGGATTTAGTGGAAAGTGCAGAAACAAGGGCATTGGTATCAATAACAACATTATTTACCATAATCGACATTATCTTCGTTCAACCAGTGTTTCATTGTTTCATTAGTATACTCTTTTTCCTCCCATATATTATCAGCCTCTTTAATTGCCTTTTCTGCAAAATAAGTAGCAAGATATCTTTTAATCTGCATTAGATCTTGTTCGTTGATGTTAGAGGAATATAACTTTAATAATTCCTGTTGCAGGTTACTTAAAGGTTGGAAAGCTGTCATAATTATAACATTTGTATAAAATAAATAAAGATAGAATAGATGCTCAAGTTCCCCTCGTACAAGTGAGTGACACAACGATGAAGCCATGAAAAACAACTGCCTGCTCAATAAAAATAATAACCTCAGTTCATCTTCTTCTTCAAAGTACTCACCTGGTCCTGCAGATTATTTACAAGATTTGCCAACTGGTTTACATCCCAGCGCTGCTGCACGTTTGCTTTTGCTATGATCATTTGCGCCTGCCATAGTTCCACGATCTCTTCAGCATTTACCTGATATGGTTCGTATAAAGGATTGTCGCTTACCAGCGTAACCTTGTTTTTGCTGCGATTGTTTTTCATCACCCTTTTATATACAATTCCTTCATTCTTCGAAACAACAATGTAGGTATTGCTCGTTTTAACATCCTCTATATTTTCCACTTTTTCGCCAACTATTACCGAACCGCTTTGCGTAGGCAGCATGCTGTCGCCGATTATTTCAAAAGCGCGGTAGCTTCCACCGGCGAGCATGGGTAATGTGAAAGTATTCAGTTCATCAATAAAATCGGGGTCGGCATAGCCTGCCAGATATCCCGCTGCCGCTTTTACCGGCACAAACTGTATTTCAGCAGCACTGGCAGACAGCTTCAACTGGCGCCTCCTTTCGGTATAAGTGCTGCCTTTGACATTACTTACATCTTTCAACAGCAATTCATCAAGGGTTATTTTAAAGATGCCGCTGATAATTTCAAGCACTTCCAATTTTGGCTCTGCACGTTCCTCTTCGTAAGCTCCAAGAAGAGAACGCTTTATTTTAAGTTTGGCGGCAAACTCCTCCTGAGTCCAGCCGCGAAGCTTACGAATATACTTTAGATTTTTTCCTGCTTGTGACATGACAAAGGCTAATTTGTTTAGCTGCAAATTACTAACTTAATTAGCTTCATTCAAAACAATTTTTTTGGCACCATTGTTTTTATGGTCACTTTTGTGGAGACAAGAAAAGAATTTATGGCTAAACTGAAAAAAACAATTGCAGCAACAGAAGAATTACCGTCAGAAACCTCAACAAAATTAAAACCCGGACACGGCCCCGAACAACCTAACGAAAACTCAAAGGTAAAAGCTGCAAAAGAGTCCAATACCGAGCCTAAAAATACACTAACCGTACCGCCACCACGCACTGCAAAAGAGGAGCCCGTTATTTTAATTACAAACGACGATGGCGTAACAGCACCAGGAATTGCGGCTTTGGTAGAGGCTGTAAAAGACCTTGGAAAAATAGTCGTAATTGCACCCGATAAAGCACAGAGCGGAATGGGTCATGCAATTACTATCGGTAGTCCGCTGCGCATGAACAGGGTAAATAATTTTGGAGAAGACATAGAGGCTTATGCCTGCAACGGAACGCCGGTAGATTGTGTAAAGCTTGCAGTGGACAAAATACTGCATCGTAAGCCTGACATCTGTTTAAGCGGCGTAAACCATGGAGCCAATCATTCTATAAATGTCATTTACTCAGGCACCATGTCGGCTGCCCTCGAGGCCTCTATCGAAAGCATTCCCAGTGTTGGTTTTTCGCTGCTCGACTACAGTCTCGATGCAGACTTTTCAGGCGCTAAAAAATATGCCCGCCTTATTGTGCAGCAGATACTCGGCAAAAAGAAACCAGAAAAACATCTTTGCCTCAATGTAAACTTTCCGGCACTACCGTTGAACGAGTTGAAAGGGCTTAAGATCTGCCGGCAGGCGTATGCAAAATACGAGGAAGACTTTGATGAGCGCACCGATCCGCACGGCAAAAAGTACTATTGGCTTACCGGCGAATTTGTAAATTTCGACAAAGGCCGCGACA
>CAXUMK010000157.1:0-7643 GCA_964251885.1 uncultured Segetibacter sp.
ATAAACAGTTTTGAACCGTAGTGTTCACATTATTACTAAAGTTGCACTCTAACAAAATAGCCCTTTGACAGTAATTGAAAGCAGTGTTTTGTACGGTTAGTCCGGCTGTACTGTGTTTATCATCATAAGTTCTTATGCCTATACCATAAGCACTCACTTCCAATCCGTCAATTGTTATATAAGAACTGTTTGCCAAATTGATAGCTGGTTCATAATCTCCGGGAGATACAGGAACTATATTTGCAACTGAAACGATATGTTCCTCCAATGTTCCCGAAGCTGGTTTATAATATACATTCCTGTAATCGCACCACCACTCACCATCAGTACAATCAGCAGATGAAGCCTTTTTAAATACAGGCTTTCCATCTTCATAAAAAATAGAAATATCAGGCCACATTTGTTTTTGTATGGTATATACTCCATTAGAATTTTTTTGCCAGCCTGTAATAGCAGGCAGCGTTACAACAGGTGCCGCACCTGTACCATAAGAACCAATTGTAATAGGCGAAGAAGCTGTTCCTGATGTACTAACGATGATTGACCCTCTGAATACATCTCCCCTATTGAGCAATATAAAATCGCCAGGAAGAATATTCGGGAAAAAGTCATTTAGTTTAGATAAAGATTTCCAGGGAGTTGAAGGATTTTGTGCCTGAGTAGAAGTATAGGTGTCGTCACCGTTTTTATCAGAAAAATAATAGTTGGTTGCCAAGGCTATCTTTCCTGATGAACAAAACAAAACGATTAACAGGGCTGTTTTACAGTAGCGCTCAAATCTCTTAATATTCCATTGAGAAGAAAAGCCTGAACGGAAACGAAAAATTGAACCATTAGCTACAATAAAAAAAATAATAGCAAATGCAAATAGTAAGAATTGCATAGAAAATTGGATTTTTTAGGATATACATTATAACGGATGTTCTTCCTAAAAAATTGCCGTTTCTGTGCTGTTGAAATCTTACAGTTTTGCTTGTTCTTACCAACATGAAGTCTTCCAATCATCGTATTGCAAGGCACCATTGACTGAAAGCCCGATGAAAAGCGATGTTACGTATTGTATCAAATTAGTTGATGAAATTGTTTTAAGACGTAACAGGCTATTAATAAACCTTATTGCACTGTTTGCGCGAAGATTGATTATTGATGCAAGGTTCATATACTTTTTGACGCTTTCAACCTACTTATACTTGCCGAACCATAAAAATGCGCAGTGATTTTTTTGAGTGCATTCCATGATCGTTTTTTTCGACAGCGTTGTTAAAACTCCTCGTCATTGCGAGGCACGAAGCAATCACCTTGCAATCAGGTTGACGTTTGGCTAGGGGATTGCTTCGCCAAGCTACGCAATGCTTTCAATGACGCGACCATAAAATGCATCCATTTTTTAGAGCCGGGCTGCATTACTACTATTTTACATCGTTGCGTCGCACACTTATACTTTTGTTCATTATTCAGCAATGCACAATCTTATCCGGCGTGCAGTATAGATATATCCACCAAGCTTTATTTAGATGGATTATAACGAATTACAATGGTTCTTTTTTCTCCAGCAACTCATCTAAGCTAATGGTGCTGATGTACTTATGCTAAGCCAACTGGGCTTCGGTTGAAAACGTTTCGGTCAACAGGGAGTAGAACAAAAAGCCCAGCTACCTTACGGGCAATGGGGATTAATATTAATGCTTTTCGTCTTCTCCACTTAATGTTGTAGGCAGTTGCTTTCATGAGTTGTTTGCCATAAATCGCACAAGTTTTTTCAAATCCGATAAGTTTAGTCTAAACCATTCACCTCTAACTCTTTTATGATTGTATAGTTTGTGTAAATCCGTTTCTACAGTTTTGGGAGTTTCCCAACAAGCAATAATGTGTACAGTTGATTCTTGTGATTGTAAAGTCTTTTCTCTGTATCCTGGGTTATTACTGCGTCCAATTTTAATTAAACCTGTATCATCATTAACCATTAAATAAGTGTAGTCCTTATGTTCTTCTCTTTTAATATTGTAATTATCACCACAAAACCTTCTGTAATAATCCACCTTATTGAACATTATCACCTTCTTTATTCCTTTGGGAGAATTAGACATCATTACGACTTCTTGTCCTTCAAACTTTTTCAGTTCAAGATTGGTTGTTGTGAAGAAACCAAGCTTTTCTAAAAACGTCCTAAGTTTAGATTGAAAGCAATTGAAGACATCTATTGTGTCTAACTCTTTATAGGTAACAACAAGCATTTGGCAGAAATAAAAAACGATTGCAACATAATCAGGATCACTTAATTTTAAACGAATTAGGTCACCTTGTAATGTCTCAACATTAGTTGCATAAAACAGTTCAACTGTGTAGTCATTTGGGTGTTCAAAAATAGCTCCGCCAAAGCATTCTTTTTGAAGATTGCAAACAACGTTATTCAAAGCTCCATTATCATTTTTTTCAAGTTCAAGAATATTTGCCTCCGTCAACGAACAATAAACTTCGTAAAATCTATTTTCTATATAGTCAAGGTCTTTCATGTCAACTTGCAATTACTGTTAACGAAAAAGTATTGACGATGGTGGGGGAATTAAAAACCGTTCGTCTGGCAACCGAAGTTCATTATTTATTCAAAGATTAAAAATTTATTCTGATGTTCGAAAAAGTTTCTTCCGTTAGCCGCCGTTATAGTCATTCAACAGCTTATTCAATTTGCAATTTGACTTTTTTTATTTCCCCAATTCCCATAGTCCTGTCGCAAATGTAAATATCCGCAGCGTTAAGTAATTCGTCCTCTGTGATTTTATGAGTTACATAGTTTGAAATTGCTTTTCTTGAAGCCATGAAGGCTACATATTCTCCTTTCGTTGCGACAGGGTCAGTGTCACCGAAAGTTTTACTACCATATACGCAAGTCAGCCCAAAATATTTAATTTCTGAACTTTTAAATCTATAAATAAATACAATTAGTTGTGGAAGAACATACTCTTCTATCACTTTTGTTGCTCGTTGTCTAGCAGTCAAACGAAGAGTGTTATAAACATTGTCAACAAATAAACTATTAATGATCAATGAAAGAGCTGTGTCATTGAATAAGCCAAAATGAATCGGACTGGCTTTGTCTTTGATAAAAACAAACTTCCCTTTATCACCTGATGGTAATAGTTCGAAGTCTTGAAAGGTGCTGTCGAGTAAAGTAATATATTTCTTTATGAGGATGCACTCATTTTTTTCGCTTGAACTTATGTCCGCTGTTGTAGCATAAGATAAGTAACGGTCAACATAAGCAAATACATTTTTACTATTAACGGGAATATCCTTTTCCTCAACGTCTGTGTAACTAGCAAGCTGCCATAGAATTTTATCAAAAGCTCTATGCTCAATAACATCATTTATGTTCAATAGATTAGGAATTATATTTTTCACAACTCTTTGAGGAATTGTTTTCTTTACAACTCTTTGAGAAAATGCCCATATTCCACTTGTTAAAAAGATGGAAACAATTAAAAATAATTTTATAATCTGTTTAGTCATTTTAGAAAGATTAAGGACTTGAAAATAATCGCGGCTAACGCTTATGTTACCTCAATTGTACGAAACTTTTTCAATACAAACTCATTCATTGACAATAATTAATTCCATTCAATCTTTTTAATGAATGACTTTTCCCAACACAAAAACCGCAAGTCTGTATTACGAAGAAGTATGCCGATAGTAGGAGATTTAGAAAACCTCCGCCTGGAACCGAAGTGCATGATTTCATTCAAAGAGTAAAAATTTAGTCTGATGTTTAAAAGAGTTCCTTCCTCCGGAAGCAACGCCGATAGCGATAGACTTTCTATTAAGTCTTACTTAAGCAAACCTATCTCGCAGTTTGCTGTTATTCGTTTGCAGTTTTTAAAATAAATTAAACCCTTTTGATAATAACATGTAAAGTCCCCACAAAAAGAGTATAGTTATGAATAAAAGTTCTTTCCACGGTTTTTTTGGAAATGCTTGTATAGCATACGACATAATCTTGATTGGCGATGTTGGAACGGAAGGGGATTTGTCTTCTGGTAAAGGGTCAGAAAACTGATGAAAATAAACCTGTATTAAGGTCGAGCCAACATAAAGTCCGGTAATGAAACTTAAATATTCTAAGCTTTCTGAAAGGAAGAGTAATGTTACTAAAGTTGCTGAAATTGTCAATAAAACATAATCTGCAGCCTTTGTCGCACTGGTTTTGTTACCATACGATTTGTCAAGCTGTTTTCGTCTTGTGTCGTACTTCACAAAGAAGAATACATAAAATTTAATTAAGACCTGAATACAGAATACAGTCATTAGGATTTTTAAAATTGTTGTAGCCATTGTCGTGCTATTTACTTGTCAAAATTGTATAGTTTTCTTTTGTGGAGGAATTTGTTACACTACCGTCATGGCGGCTCTGACTTCATTCAATACTTCAGTCTGAGCCAAAGCTGACAGATAAAGATTTCTTGCAGTTATACTTTGCACCTCATGCCCGTGCATAGCTGAATACCGGAGAAATTGTAAAAGAGTGCGACGCAACGATGAATCATAGTAGCTATTCTGCCGGGCTCAAAAAAATCATTGCACATTCTTAAGGGACGAATAGTTAACACCAAACTCATTGATCGTCTTCTACACCTTTTCATCAGTTGTAAGCTTTTCGGTAGCTCTTAATAAAGCATTGTCGCGTTCCATGTCAATAATCCAGTCTTTGCGGCGTAGTTCAAAATTGGTTCCCAGGTACAGGTTTCGTACCTGCTCGTTGCCTGCAAGCTCTTCTGCAGTTCCGTGTTTAAAGATCTTGCCTTCAATCAAAAGATAAGCACGGTCGCAAATGGACAGGGTTTCATTTACGTTGTGGTCGGTAATAAGAATACCGATATTGCGGTATTTTAATTTGGCAACCACAGTTTGTATGTCTTCAACAGCAATCGGGTCAACGCCGGCAAATGGTTCGTCTAATAAAATAAATTTAGGGTCAACCGCAAGTGCACGTGCAATTTCGGTTCTTCGCCTTTCGCCCCCGCTCAGGCTATCGCCATTATTTTTACGCACCTGGTGAAGGTTGAATTCATCAAGAAGCGATTCAAGTTTTATCTTTTGTTCTTTTTTCGTAAGCCTGGTCATTTCAAGCACCGCTTTTATATTGTCTTCAACAGATAGTTTTCTAAAAACACTCGCTTCCTGCGGCAGGTAGCCAATACCCATCTGAGCCCTCTTATACATAGGAAGCCTTGTAATGTCGGTGTCATTTAAAAAAACCCTTCCCTCGTCAGGCTTAATCAAACCAACGACCATGTAAAAGGTGGTTGTTTTACCTGCTCCATTTGGGCCAAGTAAACCGACTATTTCACCCTGTTTTACATTTACTGAAACATGATTTACTACAGTACGGTTGCGGTAACTTTTAATAAGTTCTTCGGTGTGAATGATGAGGCTCAATGACTAAAATATTTAAACAAAAATAGCAAAGAAGCCATGATACAGGAACAATCTATAATACCTGCTTGTGTTAAAAAGCGATTTGTAAGAAGTCTAAACAATGCCTCAGCGTCTTAAAATGAAATTAAAAACAGTAGCAAGATTGACTGTTACGAGTGACAACAAAAAATTAACAACAAAAATTTGATTGAAAATGAACCGGTTACAGGGGTTGCATTTAAAATAGTTGTAAAAATCTTTCTTTTTTCAAATATCTGCCGCTACCTTCGCCGTCCCAAAATAAAGGGTATTAAAAATTGGCGGGATAGCGTCAATAAAATTAAAACACAAAAAATGAGCAAACTACATTTCACAACCAAATCTGCGAACGAGGCTACCGTGCAACGTAACTGGTACGTTGTTGACGGCACTAATCAAACCGTCGGTCGCATTTGTGCTAAAATCGCAGCAGTTCTTCGGGGCAAGAACAAGGCGTACTACACTCCCCATGTGGATTGTGGCGATTTTGTAATCGTAACCAATTGCGAAAAGGTAAAACTTACCGGCAACAAGATGGACGAAAAAGAGTACATGCACTACACTGGCTACCCCGGCGGCCAAAAGGTGGAGATAGCAAAAGACCTTTTAAAACGTCGCCCCGAGGTAATAGTTGAAAGAGCGGTAAAAGGCATGCTTCCTAAAAATCGTTTAGGCCGCAAGATGTACAAGAAACTATTTGTGTACGTTGGCGACAAACATCCGCATATTGCACAGCAACCTAAAGAATTAAAATTTTAAAAAAGTATCAAGTAGGGAGTATCAGGTAGCAAGAAAGAACCCGTCTTACGACTGCGACTTACTACTAAAATCTAAAAAAGTATCAAGTAGGGAGTATCAGGTATCAAGAAAGAGACATGAAATGCTGTTTTGTCTTACGACTTGCGACTTACTACTAAAATCTATAAAAAAATGGAAAAACAAAAAAATGCCGTAGGTCGTCGTAAGGAAGCTGTTACAAGAGTTTTCCTCAACAGGGGCGAAGGCAAGATCACGATAAACAACAAAGATTATAAAGATTATTTTCCGCTTGTTTACTTACAAAACCAGGTAGAACAACCTTTCAAAGCAATTGAAGGAAGCGCCGAAAAGTTTGATATAAAAATAAACGCTACCGGTGGTGGAATGAAGGGCCAGGCCGAAGCTGCTAAGCTGGGTATTGCCCGTGCTTTGCTTGAGGTTAATCCTGAACTGCGTCCAACCTTAAAAGCTTTGGGCTTACTTAAACGTGACCCAAGAAGTGTTGAGCGTAAGAAACCAGGTAAGAAAAAGGCAAGAAGGAGCTTCCAGTTCAGCAAGAGATAGTAGCAGGATGTTAGTAGTAAGTAGTAAGAAAATACATTTACTGCTTGTGACCTTTTGCTTAAACGAACTTATATCTTAATACTTGATACTTAAATCTTAATACTAAACGAAATGGAAAATAACACTTCACTACAACAGCAGCTTTTGGATGCCGGTGTACACTTTGGTCACCTCAAGAAGAAGTGGAACCCTAAGATGTTGCCTTACATCTTTGCTGAGAAAAAAGGTATTCACATCATCGACCTTAACAAAACCGTAGAAGGTTTGCAGGAAGCTGCCGCCGCTATGAAAAGCATTGCCAAGAGCGGTAAGAAAATTATGTTTGTCGCTACCAAGAAACAAGCAAAAGAAATTGTAACCGAAGCGGCAAAGAAAATAAACATGCCTTTTGTAACCGAGCGTTGGTTAGGCGGTATGCTTACCAACTTCAACACCGTTCGTAAGAGCGTGAAGAAAATGCAGAGCATCGAAAAAATGCTGAACGACGGAAGTGCCGAAAGCCTTACTAAAAAAGAACGTTTAACACTTACCCGCGACAAAGAAAAAATGGAGAAAGTGTTAGGTGGTATCGCCCAGTTAGGCCGTGCCCCGGCTGCTTTGTTCCTTGTTGATATCGGTCACGAGCACATCGCTCTTTCTGAAGCAAAACGTCTTGGCATTACCACTTTCGGTATGGTTGACACCAATTGCGATCCCAACAAAGTTGACTTCGCAGTTCCTGCCAACGACGATGCTACCAAGTCGGTTGCTATCATTACAAATTACATCGCTGCTGCTATTGCCGAGGGACTTGCCGAAAGACAAGCGTCTAAAGACGATGATACCGATGGTGATGTAGAGATAGGCCAGCGGCGAACCGTCGGGCTTAAGGA
>CAXUMK010000157.1:7653-12473 GCA_964251885.1 uncultured Segetibacter sp.
AGAGCGGCCCGTTTACAGGCTGAGGCTGAGGCCGAGGCATCACGTGGTGGTGGCAGAGGTCGTGGAAACACACAAGGTGGTCCTGCTGGTCCTCAAAAGCGTCGTGTTCCGGGTGGAGCAAGCCGCAGACCAAATGGTCCCGGCGGTCCGAGATAGTGGAGAGTAGTAACTAGTAGTTAGTCGCCAGTAGTTAGTCGCAAGAAAGAACCTGACAACAGGTGATGGTCTTAATACTTGATACTAAAATTTAAATACCGTTTTTGAAGAGTAGTAAGTAATAAGTAGTGAGTCGTAAGAAAGAACCTAACACAGGCGATGAAGAATGAACCTGACACTGGTGATGGTCTTTATCTTAATACTTGATACTAAAATCTAAATACTGTTTTTTGAACCCGGCTTTATTGCTACTATTAAACATCGTTGCGTCGCACACTTGTACTTAGAAATCTTTACTGAACAACATTAAAATAATTTCATACTAATAAAATATCTCCCTTTAGGGTCGGGGCTTCTTACCCCCCTTTAGGGGTTGGGGGTTTAATATGACAACAATAACCGCGCAGGATATAAATAAACTTCGCCAGGCAACAGGTGCCGGCATGTTAGATTGCCGCAAAGCTCTTAACGAGACTAACGGAGATTTTGAAGGAGCCATTGATTGGCTACGCAAGCAAGGCCAGAAAGTGGCTGCAAAACGCAGCGATCGTGAAGCGAAAGAAGGCGTGGTTGTAGCCCGTACTACTTATGATAACAAATCGGGTATCGTGCTAACTGTTAGTTGCGAAACTGACTTTGTAAGTAAAAATGCAGACTTCGTTGCCTTCGCTACCAGCATTGCTGATGCTGCTATCGCTAATGATGTAAAAAGTGCCGAAGAATTAAACGAAGTAACCATCAACGGAGCGAAAGTTTCAGACATGATCAACGAGAAGCTGACTTCAATCAGTGAAAAAATAGGCGTAAGCCGTTTCGAAAGACTTGAAGCGCCTTATGTTGCTTCTTATATTCACGGTGCAAACCGGATGGGTGTTTTGGTAGCACTAAACAAAGAGTCTGCTGAAGCAGGTAAAGACATTGCCATGCAAATCGCAGCAATGAATCCTTTGGCTGTTGACCCTTCTGCTATTTCTCCGGCAACTGTAGAAAGAGAAAGGTCTATTGTAACAGAGCAAATTGCATCAGACCCAAAAATGGCTGGCAAACCTGCTGAAATGATTGCAAAAATCGCAGATGGAAAACTGAATGCTTTCTTCAAAGAAAACACTTTAGCTGCCCAGCTTTTTGTAAAAGACAACAACAAATCAGTTTCTGATTACCTCAAGAGTGTTGACAGCGAATTAAAAGTTCTTGACTTTAAGAGAGTGGCTTTAGGATAATAACTTTAGCTAATCGTATAAAAAATCCCGGAACTATTGTTGCCGGGATTTTTATTTATATTTGATACATGTCATCATCATCAGATTTGAAAGCATACGAAACACTTCAGAGAATCTTTGGAGAAAAAGATGGACAAGTAGTATATCAATACTTCGAAGAAATCATAGATGAAAAAAAAGTAAAAACTTACAAAGAAATTTTTGCCACCAAAGAAGACATTGCAAAACTCGAAATGAAGCTTGCGGCTAATAAAGCGGAAATGATTAAATCAATGTTTATTTTTTCGGTAATACAGGTACTCATCCTTCTTTTCTTTCTTGCTTTTCTTCATGCGTAAATCTACCTCCTATTTCCTCGCGTGTTCCATCGCTGGTTGCTACCTCATACACTTCTGCATCTATAATAATTAACGAGACTAACAGAATTTTTGAAGGAGCCATTGACTGCTAGGTAAGCAAGGTCAGAAAATGGATGCAAAACGCAACAACTGTGAAGCGAAAGAAGGTGTGGTAGTACCAAGAACTACTTTCGATAATAAAGCGGGTATCGTACTCAACATCAGTTGTGAGACTGACTTCGTAAGTAAAAATGCTGATTTTGTTGCCCTCCTTATCAGCATCGCTGATGCAGCGATTGCTTGTTTATATTTTTATTAAGTTATTATTGCTTGTTTGTACAATGAGTTGTCAAAAACAACTTTTCAAAGGAATGGGGTGACACAAATAGTAAGTTAAAAAAATTAATACTACTTGTAGAAACTAAAAGTAGTCTCTGAATAAACGAGAACATGTTTAAATTTATTCTCTTTTTTTCTAAATGCAGCTTTGACTTTTCCAACATTAAAAGATTCTAAAACAAACTTTATTGCGAAAGCAATAAAAGCGACACCAAAAATTGTAAACTTACTTTTTTCAATAAGATAATTTAAAGACAACTGAACATACTCTTTGTAAATCTTATTTACTTCAGGATATTTATGTAACTCATGTTCAATAATTTCAATTTCTTTTAATTGATCTTTATCAATTCGTTCTTGTTTCTTAGATAGTGTTAAGTATAGAATAACCCAAAAATTAAGTTTGTTTACGTGATAAGCAGAAGCTAGTATTCTTTCTTCAACTGCTTTATAAATATAATTATTACTATCTATGTGACCGTCTACAACTTGCCACTTTAATCTATCTTGAAGTTTTAGTAATTGATAGTGGGTTTTAAGAGTAATATTTTTAACCCTTAAACTCATGGCGATCCTCCAAATTAATAGGATGACGAGAAAATAATACATTAATGGCATAGCAATCATATTTATTTAAGAAACTTATTTTCATACAACCTTTTGTCAGCTTCTAACTCTTTTATTCTTTCATTTTTAATCTTCAATCTACTTCTAAAATGAAGTATTTGTACAATCATTAGCACAATCATTCCCAATAACACAAAGATTAAAAAATTATTGTTCTCTTTCGGAAATTTCAGCAAAAAGAACTTATCTATAAACTCCAAATGTTGCTCTCTTGTGCCTATGGTAACAAACAATAATAGCAAAGTTAACACTACAGCTCCTCCTACTCCAAATCTAGATGCAAGGTCAATTATGAAAACATCCCAGCGAAAGTTACGTCTACTTGAGGATTTTTTAGGCAAGCTTTCAGACATGCAACTGTTAAATTAAATAGTTACAAGCTAACAATATTATTTTTGAGTTTTCTAATTTTTATTAAAGAATTTTTAAATTCTTAGTGTCACACTATATTTATTGACACGTAAACCTCTTTCTCAAATAAGAATCCTTAATACTTAAAGTGATTACGTCTTTTGGCTAATATCTTGTTTCGATCGTGATCAGGTTAGGTTCCAGGTTTATTTGCATAACTAATTCCTTTCTTTAGAAAAAGTTGGTATGAACGAAAAGTAACTGCTTTACCCTCCAATTTCCTCGTGCGTCCCATCACTTGTAGTTACCTCGTACACTTCTGCATCTATATCAAACTCCTTTTTATAAACATCGGTTATTTCTTTTACAACTGCAGCCCAGTCATTTTTGTGTATCAGGTTGATGGTGCATCCTCCAAAACCGCCGCCCATTACACGGCTTCCAATAATGGATGGATGTTCTTTTGCCCTGTCCACCAAAAAATCTAATTCAGGGCAACTTACTTCGTACAGTTTGCTCAATCCCTCATGTGTTTCATACATTAGTTTTCCAAATGCTTCAAGTTCATTGTTGTCTAAGTAAGTAGCTGCTTTTTGTGTGCGCTCTATTTCTCCGGTTACAAACAGGCAGCGTTTGTAGATGACTTCGTCAAGGTCTGCTTTGTATTTTTCAACGTCGGCAGGTTTAATGTCACGAAAGGTTTTCACGCCGGGTAGCAGTGATTGCAGTTTAACAAGGCCCTCGTGGCATTGCTCACGCCGCTTGTTGTACTCGCCGCTGGCAAGGGAGTGATGCACTTTTGTATTAATAAGAACCAAAGAATAGTCTTTTAACTCAAGCGGTAAATACCTGTAATCAAGTGAGGTGCAATCAAGAAAAATGGCATTGTTCTGCTTACCCATTAAGCTGGCAAACATGTCCATTATACCCACTTTCACCCCGGGAAATGTGTGTTCGGCTTTTTGCGCCATTGTTGCCATCACTGTTCTTTCCAACTGCAAATCAAACATTTCGTTCATGGCAAATAAAACCCCGCACTCACAAGCAGCAGACGAAGACATACCCGCTCCGATAGGAACATTTCCTCCAAAAGCGCAATCAAAACCATGTATGGTCAATCCCTTTTTTTGTACCTGGTCTATTACGCCCAGCACATAATTCTGCCACCCTTCAACCGGAACGATGGATGATAAAGGAGTTGAATGGGACTCATTTTGGTCAACACTGTAAAAGTTAACAGTGTCTGTTGAATTGGGCGCAACGGCAAACCAGATGCCTTTATCTGTAGCGGCCGGCATTACAAAGCCGTCGTTGTAGTCAACATGTTCTCCTATCAGGTTAATTCTTCCAGGAGAGAAAAAAAGGCGTGGCGTAGTTTCAAACTTTTCGGCAAATGCTTTCACAATCGTTTCTGATAACATGGTAAATTATTATAGAGATTTAATAATAAATTGTACAGTAAATGTAGCTGCTTCCTTTGGTTGCAAAACTTTTAAACCCATACTATTATTGAAAGCATCCGGAGCGCCACTTAGGTTTTCTATTGCAATGCTTTTCCGGTGTTCGGGAGTATAAATCTGCAGGTATGGATAAGCTTCAGATGGATGAAACTCTATCTGAACTTTTTTTTGCGGATGTTTGATTACACACATCGGCTGGCACTCAGCAAAGTTTAGCGTAAAGCAATTATCAAATTCAGTTGTTCCTAAATTTTTAATAGAGCCAAATTCCTGGTAAGGAGTTAGTTTTCCTGTAGGAATCAAATTTTCGTCAAACACCAGCATTTCTT
>CAXUMK010000158.1:0-1269 GCA_964251885.1 uncultured Segetibacter sp.
TATGCTGCTGCAAGTGGAGTACCTGTTGTTTCGACGTCTCTCGGGAGTGAGGGAATTTTAGAGTATGAAAAAATGGCCCTTACAGCCAACACACCGTTCGAATTTTTAGAAGCGGTTACGAAAATATGTAGTAATCAAGATTTTGCGAAAATGCTTGTGGAAAATGCCCAACAAACTTTGAAAAAACATTACTCGCAACAAGTAGCAGGAGAGGCTCGGTTCGAGTTATACCAGTCAATTTTATAGTATCGGCTATAAGACCTACTTTAACTTATCTTCCTTTTAGACGTAGAAATTTTTTGGAGAAACAGCAATAGCAGGTAATGTAAAAGTTCATCAGAAAACCTTTTCATGTATAAAAAAATTGTTAGAAAAATAGTCGATAGGTTACCTCATGTAAGGATGCTTAAAGATAAAGTTGCTTTCTATGAGGAAAAGCTGTTTGTTGCACCGGGCCATTTCTATAGTCCTGTTGTAGATAAAAGTGAAGTATGCGAAAACGAAAATAGAATTTTTGATACAAACAGAAGTTTGGGTGCTATTAATCTAAATGAAGAAGAGCAATTTAAACTGCTGGGTTATTTTAAGGAATATTATAAATTCTTATCCTTTCCTGACACTCAAACCGAGGGAAGCAGATACTTTTATCAGAACAGCTTTTACTCTTATGCAGATGTCATTTTTTTGTTTTCGATGACGATGCATTATAAGCCTAAAAGAATTATTGAAATTGGTTCAGGTTTTTCCTCTGCTGCCATGCTTGATGTGAACAAGCGGCTTTTTAACAACAGCATTGACATTACATTCATCGAACCATATCCCGATAACTTAAAAAAGGTAATTAAGGTCGGTGACAAATTTACGCTGATCGAAAAAAAAGTACAAAATGTGGATAAAAGCATCTTTAGATCATTAAACGAAGGTGATTTCTTATTCATTGACTCCACCCATGTGGCAAAAACGGATAGTGATGTACTATTTGAGCTATTTGAAATTTTACCATCATTAAAGAAAGGGGTTAAAATTCATTTTCACGACATATTTTACCCCTTTGAATACTCGAAAGAATGGGTTGTTACTGAAAATAGAAGTTGGAATGAGATATATTTCCTTCGTTCGTTTCTAATGTATAATAACAGTTTTAAAATAATCGCTTTCAATACTTTTTTAGAGCAATTTCATACAAAATGGTTCGAAGAGAATATGCCGATGTGTTTGAAAAACAAGGGTGGAAGTATTTGGTTAGAAAAGCTGGTTTAACAGCAAAAC
>CAXUMK010000158.1:1279-12456 GCA_964251885.1 uncultured Segetibacter sp.
GTAGCAGAAAATTAATTCAATTTATGGCCTCATTAGCCATTATTATACCCGCTTACAAGAGTGAATTTCTCGCAAAAACACTGGATTCTCTCGTAATGCAAACGAACCGGAACTTTTCAGTATATATCGGTAACGATGCCGGAGATTCTCGAATTGAAGAAATAGTGCAGTGTTACACCAACAGGTTAAACATTCGGTATCAATATTTCGAAACTAATCTTGGTAGAGTATCATTGGTAAAGCAATGGGAGCGTTGTTTTGCGGTCACACAGAACGAAGAATGGCTCTGGCTATTGCCAGACGATGACTTTATTGACCCTAACTGCGTAGAATTGTTTTACAGTCGTTTGGCAGAAAATAATTTTGATGTCTTTCGATTTAATGTCCATTTCGTAACAGCAGACGGAAAAATTTTTAAAACTAATACACCTCTTCCTTCTGTACAGAGTTCATTTGAAAACCTGATTGAAAAACTTTCATTTTCAAGACCTGGAACTGTGGCAGAATTTATCTTCGGAAGAAGAATATTTGAACAAATTGGGTTTACAGAGATGTTAATGGCTTGGGGTACTGATGATTTGCTTTGGTTCAGAATGGGGAGAGAGAAAGGCATTTTTGGTTGTAATGAGGCGTCTGTATATCTGAGACAAAGTCATCTTAATATTTCAAATAATTATAGCAGTTTGGCTATAAAAAAGATCAACGCGAATTTCATGTTTTTTGCGAAATTGATGGAAACGGATGCGTTTAAGCAGGAAATGATGGATGAAAATAAAAAGAAACGCTTCGTTAAAGTCGCACTAGAGCATATACTATATAATCTTCAGGATTTTTCAATAAAGCTGAAAGTGTTAGAAATGTATCATTTTGCTGTAAAAGGTAGTCGGATATGGGGAGGAGGAATATTGCGAAATATGTGGCGTTTTTATTTAAACAATAAACGGATTCCTTAAAAATCACAATTTGCAATTGGATAACAAAATCGCCATATTAATTCTTTTTTTTAATAAACTTGAAGAAACATTAGCTTGTATTGAAAGTTTTATTCCTTCAAAGCAGGCGATATATGTGTTGAATAACGGGTCAGATGTCAACTTGTGGAACAACATACAGCAAAGATTTGGTAACCATCCCCAGATAACACTTTTCCATTCGGATACTAATCTTGGCGTCTCAAAGGGGCGAAACTATCTAATTGAAAGAACGACAGAGCCGTGGGTATTGATAATTGACAATGATACAATTGTAAAACATTCAGAACAATGGTTAAGCAAGTTTACTAAAATACTTAAAGAGAAACCAAATGGAAGGGTTTTTACGTTACGAATATATAACGTTCATGAAAATGCATACGTAAAGCCAATTAAGGTTGTAGAACATAAACGGAAAGTGACAATAGAAACAACTGAAGAAGCAGTTACAAATTGTTTTCCATGTACTGGCTCAATAATTCATAGAAGCATTTTTAAAACATTTGGTCTTTTTGACGAGTCTCTTTTTGTCTTCGAGGACTACGAATTTGCCATTCGTTGTATGCACTCTCCGAAAGGAGCTTTGAAAGTTTTTCATGTAAATGATATAGAATTGTTACACGACCATAAGCTTCAGAAAGCAAAGGTCGACAAAAATGCTGTGAAAGAAAGGTATAATGAAGAACGTATCAGAGAAAGCCACAACAGCATTGTTATGAAATTTAATATCGAATTTGACCACAACTGGGAATGGTGGACGAGAAAACAGGTGGCGGAGATGACAGGGGGAAATTTAATAGCAAAGATAAAAGGACGTGTGGTTAAAGCCTTGCGTCTTCTGCAGAATAAATGAATATTGTACTGATAACCTATGAGTTTCCTCCGGTGACTGCCACCGGCGGTATTGGTTCTTATATGTACCATCTTGCTGTTTTTCTTTCCGGGAAAGGCCATAAGGTAACAGTGTTTTCAGCAAACCCTGTTGAAAAAGCGATAAGGATTACCAAAAATGAATACTGTGTTAATTACCTGGTACCAGCGCAATGCAACAACACATTTCGGGATGCCGTTTTGCCGGTATTTGAGCAGTTTATGGAAACAAATCAAGTGCATGTAATTGAAAGTCCGGAAGTGGGGGCATGCGCATTGCGTATAAAAGAAAGGTTTCCTTCAATATCACTTATTGTCAAGATTCATACTCCCGGTGTACTTATTACAAAGATCAGCAATGTTTATGTTCCTTTTACTAAGAAAATTCGTTTTGTAGGCGGTGCTTTAATCCGTGGCAGAATAGATTTAGGGCACTGGGCAAGACGTGATAAAAATAGGGATAATGATTTGGAGTATCAGATCTGTATCAAAGCTGATCTACTTCTTTCTCCATCTTTGGCTTTAAAACGCTGGACAGTAAAATTCTGGGGCATCTCCTCATCGACAATAAAAGTGGTTCCCAACCCTTTTTCCATTTATGAGGACTTATTTTCACTGCCTCTAAAAAATAGGCCGGCAGTAATAAGTTTTATAGGCAAGCTCTCTGTGTTAAAAGGAATGATTGCCTTTTCAAAAGCGTTGCCGGTCATTTTAGAAAAAAATAGGGGGCTTAAGGTTTTTTTAGTAGGCCGTGATGAGACTGAAAACGGTCGCAGTATTAAAAAGTATATGGAGGAACAGTTGACTAAATATATACCGCACATTGTTTTTACAGGTGCAATGGAGAAAAACGCTTTGAAAGAGATCTATGCACAATCAAAAGTGTGTGTTTTTCCCAGCTTGTGGGAAAATTATCCCACCGTAGTATTGGAGGCAATGGCCGCAGGGGCAGCCGTAGCTGCATCAAATGTGGGAGGAATTCCGGAGCTTATTTCAAACAACGAAACGGGTTTGTTATTTAACGCCATGCGACCACAACAAATTGCTAAAGCGGTTAACAATTTGTTAGAAAACGAGGAGAGAAGATTATCAATGGTTAAAGCTGCAAGAAATGAATTGCAGAAAAGAATAAATGATCCACGTTTTGAAGATGAACTGTTAAAGGTGTACACGAGATTTGAAAATTGTTTACAAAAAACAACATAATAATTCTCCTACTTCCCAAATCATTTGTATAAATAAGTTTATTGAGCAATCAATAACGAGAATTTTTTTAGTAGCATCAGTATAAAATCAACAATTTAAATACTTGCGTTTAGCTATTGTTTCATTAATGGGGGGTGTGCAATGGGGTGGAAGCGAAGAGCTCTGGCACGCACTTGCCAGGCATGCTTTAGACCAAAACGATGCGGTTCTTGTTTCAATATATGAATGGGAGACTTTGCACGAAAAGTTAAAGGCTTTACAGTCAAAAGGGGCTGTTATTCAAAAACGTAAAAAGTTTAATCCAAACGCAAGACTGTTTGAAATGGTTTTCAGGTTTTTAAAAAACAGGAAACCGTTTCTCAATAAGGATTACCAGCAAATAGTCAATTTTAAACCAGATGCTGTTTTCATTAGCCAGGGCGAAAGTTTTGACCTCGCCATTCACCACCGATCTTTATATGAATTGCTGCAAAAAAACAAGATTGCGTATTCATTCGTTTGCCATAGCCATCTGCAATATAGCTTTATACCTCCATCAGAAATTTTTCCCGCTGCCATAGAAATTTTTCAAAATGCGCAAAAAGTTTATTTTGTTTCTAAACGACAGTGGCAAATAACGGAACGTCGGCTTGCAACAAGAATAGAAAATGCTTCATTTACCTGGAATCCAATCAACTTAGAGCGACCTCCATTACCGCTGCAATGGCCTAACGAAGAAATAGTGTGCTTAGCAATAGTAGGGAGTTTAGGCGGAACAAAAGGCCAGGATACGGTATTTGAGGTACTGTCGCAAAACAAGTGGAAAGCCAGGAATTGGAAGCTCAACATATACGGAACAGGTTATGGTCTTGTTTATCTGCAGTCGCTTGCGAGGTTTTATGAAATTGAAGACAAGATTGATTTCAAAGGCCATGAAAACGATATTCTCCATCTATGGGGCGAAAATCATCTATTACTTGTCGCAAGTGCTGGTGAAGGCCTTCCCATTAGCCTTGTAGAAGCAATGGCATGTGGCAGGCCTGCTGTGGTAACCGACGTTGGCGGTAATACAGAACTAATCATTGAAAATGAAACAGGATTTATAGCAGCATCTCCAACCACCTCCTCTTTTGCAGCAGCAATGGAAAGAGGATGGTCAGAAAAAGGCCAGTGGAAGCAACTTGGTTTTAATGCATTCACGAATATGAAAGGGGTGTTAGAAGAAAAACCGGAATTAATAATTTATAATAAATTAATAAAGGGTAGCTAACCTCTTATACTTGAAAGATAATTCATTCAGCATTTCAGTAAAAGTAGTCGCCTGAAGCAGCATTTTTGCGACAGTCTTAGAAGTCCCATTGTAAACTCATCTTCAAATGATTATCAATCTGCAAATTAGACAGTGGGTGTAGAATGATGGAAAGAAAAGTTGACCCCGATAATATCTCAAACATATGATAACCCACTTCTTTAAACAATTTTTGAAACCAACAGGTAAGCTTTATAAACTCTTATCATTTATATACAATTATAGGCAAAAAAAGTATTTGCCGCAAAAGATAGAAAGTATAAATCCCATTTTAGAAAACATTTCTAAGTACCAGCAAAAAATAAGGTTTATACAGGTGGGTTCTAATGACGGAATTTCAGGAGATCCTCTTTATAAATACATTAAAGCTTATGACTGGTATGGTGTTCTGGTCGAACCTGTTCCTTTTCTTTTTGAGCGGTTGAAAAAAAATTACGAGGGTGCAGAAGATAAACTTCGCTTTTTGAATATTGCTGTAAGTGCTGACGATGATACCTACAAGACTCTTTATTGTGTTGACGAACAATACCGCGATAATTTGCCAAGCTGGTATTTTCAACTCGCGTCCTTTAAAAAAGAGGTTTTATTTCATCACGACATAGATAATCTGGATACTTACATCAAGTCAATCCGCGTTCCTGCATTACTTATGCAGAAAGTGATTGATGAGTATATGAACGGAAACATAGACTTACTGCATATTGATACAGAAGGTTATGATTTTGAAATTTTAAAAAATTTAGATTTTAAAAAAACAATTCCACAGATTATTTTGGTTGAATACATACATTTAAATGTTGCAGATAGAATTAAAATGATAGGTTTATTAAAATCCCAGCAATATAAGGTTTACCGTTGTGATAATGATTTAATGTGTCTCCATTCTTCTGTAAGTAAATTGTACATGGGTGGAACCAAAAAGTTTTCGCGTATTGATACAACCTAACTTAAAACTTTTATAATAGACTTGGAGCTATGATAAAACTTCCTTTGGTAAGTGTATTAATGACTGCTTACAACCGCGAAAAATACATTGCAGAAGCGATAGAAAGCGTACTTGCTTCTACATACCAAAACTGGGAACTGATAATCGTTGACGATGGTTCGAGAGATAAAACCGTGCTGATTGCAAGAGATTTTGAGCAGAAAGATGAAAGAATAAAGGTGTATATCAATGAGAAAAACCTGGGTGATTATCCAAACCGTAACAAGGCTGCCAGCTACGCAAAAGGAAAATATTTAAAATACCTCGACTCAGATGATACTATATATGCAGATGGTTTAGAATATTGCGTAACCGAAATGGAGAAGTATCCCAACGCATCAATAGGGTTGGTCACATTCAACAAAAATGCAGCAGGCCTCGTCGTGGCAATTCAGGGGAAACAAGTTATCGAAAACCATTTTTTTAAAGAACCTTCTTTGGGTATTGGCCCCACCGGGAGTATTATTAAACGCGATTGCTTTGAATTAAATAATGGTTTTGATACCCGCTTTAAAGTAGCATCCGATAATTACTTTAATATACAAATGGCGATGTTGGGCGATGTGGTGTTTATGCCCTATCAATATTTTTATTATCGCGAGCACGAAGGGCAGGAGATTAATAACCCAACCGGCTACCTCGTTTATAATTACCTGTACAGCAAAGAACTTTTCAAAAACAACAACCTGCCGTTAACACCGAAGCAAGTAAGTTTTTTAGAAAAAAAACTACAGAAAAGGCATTCAGTCAATCTTGTAAAATTTCTTCTGCAGTCAAAAGATATAAAAGCAGTTACTTCTGTTATGCAAAGCACCGGCTACTCATTATCCGACCTTTTAAGAGGTTTTTTTTATTAGATACTGAGAGAAACAAGCTGTTGACAAAATCATGAACATGTTGCATCAGCCTCTCGTATCAATAGGCATTCCATATTACAATGCTGAGCGCTATATTCTTGAAACGCTGGAAAGCGTAAAAGCGCAAACGTATCCCAGTATAGAATTGCTTCTTATAAACGACTGCTCACCCGATAACAGCCATGCAGTTGTAACTGATTGGGTAAAGCAGAATAATCATTTTTTCAGCAATATTATTGTTGTAGAAAATTCTGAAAATAGGGGGGTTGCTTATAGTTGCAGGGTATTGCAGAAAGCGGCACATGGAGAGTTCTTTACTAAGCTGGACGCCGACGACACTATCTTACCGTTTAAAACAACTGAGCAGGTTACTTTTCTGCTTGCAAATCTGGATGTGGCAATGGTATATTCAAACACCTTGCTTATGAGACCTGATAGTTCAGTGCTTGAAGAAAACTATTTTGAAAAACAAAAGTTTGAAGCAGTCAAAGACAATAAGGGGCCTGGGGGACAAATTTTTTCTGAGTTACTGGCCGAAGATTTTATTCCGGCTTCATCGGTTATGATACGCAAGTGTGTCTTAGACGCAGTTGGCGGGTACGATGAGAGCCTGTACATCGAAGACTGGGATATGTGGTTAAGAATTGCAAGAAACAATAAGATTGAATTCATCAACAGAATATGCTCTTTGTACCGGGTACATCCGCAATCTATGATGCAGAAGAAAGAGTCACTAATGAAAGTTTATGGATCTTTGATCGTGGCACTTTTAAAACACAAAAACATCAGCAAAGAGTATGATAAAATAATAGCCAAACACATCTATACTTATTCTATAGGGATGTACAGGTTTGGTAAGATTGACATGCCATCTCTGAGGATTAATTTATCATTTAATAAAAATGTAAGGTCTCTGATGTATTATCTTTTTGGCTTACTAAATATTAAGATAAATCAGAAAGTGGTTTGAAAAGGTGTTCTTTTGAATTGATAGCTTCTGCCTGCGGCTATCCACAGTCAGCAAGCCCATTTTAAACAATTCGCTTCGTGAATAAAGATCTTCATCACTTACATTTATGCCTGTTTATACTATTTCGATCTAACTAATTTTGAAAATTGCATTTGTATTAAAATATTTTCTTCCCGAAAAAACTGCCGGTACAGAAGTGTATGCAGCAGCTCTATGCAAAGGGTTGCTAAAATTAAACGCAGAGGTTATAGTTATCAAGCCGCGCATCGGAGGGCAGGATATTAATGAATACTACTATGGCAAAATCAAAGTAGTCGAATACCCTGAATCAGCCTTTGTTGACAGGGATTTGCAAACAGGTAAAAGAAATCCGGAAGGGCTGCCCTGCTTCAAAGAACTCTTACTTGCTGAAAAACCTGATATCGTTCATTTTCATGAAATAAGCGGCAGCAATGGGATAACCATAGCACATGTGCGTACAGCAAAAGAGACGGGCATTCCTGTTTTTTTGACAATGCATTTGATCGGTTACTCCTGCCAGACCGGTATGCTGAGGTACAAAGACAGCTACTACTGCAATGGTGTGGTAGAAACGTACAAATGCGCTGTCTGTACGCTTCATAAAAAAGGGTTTCGCTACGGCTCGGCAGAGATACTTGCAACGGTTGGGGAGTGGCTTAATAAAAATCAAACAAATATTTCTTTTTTGCCGGATAAACTTTCAGGCGCCCTGTCATATCCTTTGTACACTGACCGGCATCTTGCTTTACTTGTAGAACTTTTTTCTGTTTGCGAAAAAATATTTGTGCTAAGCAACTGGTTTAAACAAGTTCTTTTGGTAAATAACATGCCTGAGAATAAAATGGTTTTATTACCAAAAGCATTGCCGGATGATACGGTTTTTGAGAAGAGGCTGTACAATGAAAAGAAGCCAAATGATATAGTGAAGTTCGTTTACCTCGGCAGAATTAGCAAGATAAAAGGACTGCATACCATACTGGAAGCATTGAAAGATGTGAAAGAAAAAAACTGGACACTTGACATTTATGGTCAGATAGAAGAGCAGGCCTACTTTGCTGAACGCAATAAAACAATCGAAAAAATCAGCGGTGCGATCAACTGGAAAGGAACTATACAACCCAAAGAGGTCGTAAAGACATTGCAGCAGTATGATGCGCTGATTTTCCCCACCATTATACAGGAAATGGTTGGGCTGGTTGTGCAGGAGGCTTTTGCGGCAGGGGTGCCGGTAATAGGCTCTGATGCAAAGGGCATTGCCGAACAGGTGACTGATAAAGTGGATGGACTACTGTATAAGGCCGGTGATGTGGCAGAGCTAAAAGATGTTCTCAACAGAGTCTTGTCAGATACCAGAGTATTGCCCGCACTGGCTATGGGTATAAAAACACCAAACCTCTTTAATGAAGTCGCTTTGCAATCTTTGCAGGTGTATCAGTCCGTCTTACAAAAAAGAGAACCGACAGCGATGTATCATTCATGATAATTTTAATTGTAATGGACCCAGGCATTCTTGTTCCGCCAAAAGGTTATGGCGGACATGAGCGCCTCGTTGCGATGTTTGCAGCAGAATACAGGCGGCAGGGCCATGAAGTACATCTGCTCGTCACGACCGATTCTTACGTGGCTGGTTGTACGATGCATCCTTTTGGTAAAGAAGGGTTTCCGCCAAAAAAGCCGGATGCATTAAAAGCTGTTCCTGCAGCATGGAAGTTTTTATGGCAACACCGCGGCGACTTCGATCTTATACACAACTTCGGCAGGCTGGTGTATCTGCTGCCCGTTTTAAATCATACAGTAAAAAAAATTATGACTTATGGCAGAGAAATCAGCACAAGAAATATTGAGGTTATAAACAGGCTTCCCAATAAAAACATCGTTTTTACCGGATGCAGTAAAGACCTCGTTTCACGCGGCAATGTTGCCGGCAACTGGCAAACGGTTTATAATGCCATTGACTTTAGCAATTACCAGTTGCAGCCCAAGGTTCCACAGGATGCACCCTTGATTTTTTTAGGACGGATTGAAAAAGTGAAAGGTTGTCATACCGCTATAGCTGTTGCCAAAGCGACCGGTAGTACGCTGATCATTGCCGGTAATATTTCACCGCTGGCAGACGAGCAGGCATACTTCAAACAACAAATTGAACCACACATCGACGGAGAGCAAATTGTATATGTTGGCCAGGTGAATGACCTGCAGAAAAATGAATACCTGGGAAAGTGTAAGGCGCTGCTTTTCGCTATTGAATGGAGCGAACCTTTTGGCATTGTAATGATTGAAGCAATGGCTTGCGGAACCCCCGTCATTGCATTTGATAGAGGCTCCGTTTCGGAAGTGATTGATGAAGGTTTGACAGGCTATAAGGTTAACTCTGTAAGTGAAATGGCAGCAGCAGTAAAAAGAATTAACAATATAGACAGGACACTATGCTGCACCGAGGCCAAAAAAAGATTTGATGTAAAAGTGATAGCGGCACAATATTTAAACTTGTTTCAGGATTGAAAACCGTTGTGCTGATAACAACAGGACAACCTTCGGTAAACCCGAGAGTTGTAAAAGAGGCAGATGCATTGCATGCAGCAGGTTGCAATGTTACCGTTTTATACTGTTCGTGGATTAAGTGGGCAAATGATGCAGATACAGCACTTTTAAAGAATGTGAAGTGGAGCTTCAAACTGGTGGGCGGCAGTCAATCGAAGAACAAACGGCTGTACTTTTTTACAAAAGCAAGGTTTAAAGTTTACAAAGAACTAAATAAAAAATTTGGCAATCGTTTTTTGTTGGCTGAAAGAAGCCAGGCAAGATGCTTTAATGAACTGCTCCATGCCGCAAAGGCAATAAAAGCAGATTGGTATATTGGACACAACCTAGGTGCTTTATCCATTGCAGTTAAAGCTGCTGATTATAATCATGCATCTGCGGGTTTTGATTTTGAAGATTATCACAGGGAGGAGAATGCTGAGATGCCGAAGCATGAGAAGGTAAGAATTATTTTTTTAGAGGAAAAATATATTCTTGGTTTACAATACCTCACTTCTTCCAGTCCTTTAATTGCAGAGAAGGTGCAGCAAAACTTTCTTTCATTTCACAAGCCCCTGATTACCTTGCTTAATTGCTTTTCTGTTGCACTGCAGCCAGCGTTAAGAAACAGGACTACAAATGAAAATAATCTGCAGCTATTTTGGTTTAGCCAGACAATAGGTAAACATCGTGGTCTTGAAACTTTAATTGATGTACTGGAAGAAATGAATGACGCTTCTGTTCATCTTACACTTGCAGGCAGGTGCAACCACGACATGAAGGCGTATATTGAGGAGCACGCTGTAAACGTTCAAAAAAATATTCATCTTGCCGGAATTATTCCTCCTGATGATTTACCTGCATTTGCTGCAACATTCGATATTGGTCTTGCTCTTGAAACAGGCTTTTCTGTAAATAACGATATTGCCCTTTCTAATAAAATATTTACTTACCTCTTAGCCGGAAACGCAGTTATACTTTCAGAAACGACGATGCAGAAATCATTCAATGAGACATATAAAGTAGGGGAGTCTTTTAAAGTAAATGATGCTGCAGCATTAAGGGCAAAAATACTTTTGTATAAAGACCATGACAGGTTGAATAAGCAGCGGTTGTATAACTATCAACTGGCGCAGAACCAACTGAACTGGGAGCAGGAATCAAAAAAACTTTTAAAAGTATTAGGCTGAAAACCATTCTCATTATCTCCCCTCACTTCCCCCCATCCAACCTTGCTGCTGTTCACCGCAGCCGGTTGTTTGCGCAACACCTTCCTTCATTTGGCTGGAAACCCATTATTCTTACGGTTGATGAAAAATATTACGAAGAGAAGTTAGACTGGAACTTGCATAAGCTCTTACCAAAAGGGTTAAGAATTGAGAAAGTAAAAGCCTTTAAAGCCACGAAACCAAGAATAATCGGCGATATAGGATTGAGGGCTTTTTTTCAGTTGTATAAAAGAGCAAAACATTTAATCAAATCAGAACAG
>CAXUMK010000159.1:0-12416 GCA_964251885.1 uncultured Segetibacter sp.
CTGGAAAGCCACTATTTCTTTGGAAGAAGGAATTAAAAAAGTGTATGAGGAAGTTAAAAATCACGAATGGGCTTAGTGCCTGCATAAATTATTTTGTTTACAGGGCATCGCAACCGCCTCATCATTTGTTGCGACGCTCCGTTTATCGGTAGTAATTCTGTGGATCTGTTCCAGCTTTTATCTTCAAAATTTAAACGAAAGTTTTTTCTGTAGGAGATTTTTTTAAGAGTACTATACTGCACGCGGGATAAGATTGTGGCATTGCTGAATAATAAAAAAAGTACAAGTGTGCGACGCAACGATGTAAAATAGTAGTAATGCGGCCCGGTTATAAAAAATCACTACACATTTTGGGTGACTGGAAGTAAAACAACTATTCTTTACAGAACAATAAGAACAGCGCAATTTTCCTTACTAAAAAAGTCTCCTGACCCATTTCTATGGCTTGGGGTCAGGAGATTGTGCTATTGATTCTTTGATTATTACATTATTATCAACTCCTGTTCTTTAAAAAATCTTTCCAATGCATTATCCAACGATGGCATGTCAAATCCTTTTTCGGTGGTAAGAACGCTGTATTCTGGTCTTGAAGCTAAAAAGTTCATTTCTTTGAGCAATACAGGTTTAAAGTATTTTGAATTGTATCCGCTTCTTTTAGCTACTTCTTCAGCCAGCATAGCCCAGCTTATACTGCCCTTGTTTGAAATGTTCCATATACCCGAAGCTTCGTCTATTAAAAGGTCAAGCGATGTATGTACGAGGTCGGGTACATAAGTTGGTGAAATAGTAACATCTTCAGGAGCGGTAAAGTCTTTGTAATTTTTAAAACAGCTAAGCGCATAATGAACAAAATTATATTGATCCCACGGTCCAAAGAAAGCGCTTGTGCGAATGATCAATGCCTCCGGATCGTTGTTTAACACCTTTTCTTCCGCAAGTACTTTACTTTGTCCATATACATTCAGCGGAGACACTGCATCACTTTCAAGGTATGGGTTTTTCTTTTTGCCGTCAAAAACCAGGTCAGACGAATAAGTCACAAACCTAACCCCGTACTTTTTACATACTAATGAAAGATGTTTAGGCGCTACGCTATTTACAAGAAAACAGTTTTCTGCTTCTTTTTCTGCGTCATCTACACGTACATAACCTGCTGTATTGATAACCGCCCAAGGCTTTTGCTCTTTTACCATTCTTTCAATGTCTGCTGCATCAGCAATGTTTACATCTTCACGTCCTAACAAAATATGATCAATATTCCTGACGTCGCAAATACGACTAAACGCTTTGCCAAGTGTTCCGGTTTTACCAATTATCACCAAAGGTTTTACAAATGTTTTTTTCACCTCTATATTTATAGCCTCGCTCTTTTCAAGATGATAAATAATAGCACGCGGCTGATTCCACCAACCTTCGTTTTGTACAACGGGATGATGAAAGCCTGTGCCTTTTGAAAGCGAGTTTACCAACTTTGTGAGAGCTGTGGGTCTTGGTTCAGTACCTCTTACATCAAATAAGCCCGCCTCATAAATTCCTTCTGATCTGGTAAGCAGGCTGCACCAGTCAAAAGAGCCTAATAATGCCCAGGCAGTTATGGCGCGTATGTCTGCACCTTCTTCTTTAAGTTTGTTCGCAGCTTTCCAGACATACAAAAACCAGCGCAATTGCTCTTCCCTTGTACAATGCAGATGAACTTCAGTTATTGCAATAGGCAGATGAAATCTTTCCCACACTTCTTTGAAAAGAACCTGCGGACCCTGGTTTTTTCCAACTCTTACGGCTTCAACATCGGCGTACACTTCATCGCCATTGCCACCAATGCAGTGTTGCGGGAATTTTTCAATTCTTTCATCAATCCATCGTTCAGAAGTAATGTAATGGTTAATGCCTAAAATATCGGGAGGACAAGAGTTCTCTGTAAAAAAAGTAAAATCTTCTGCAGTAAGACCTTCATATAGAAGATAATCCCAAAGAGAATGTGTCTCATTGATCTTTCCTGAAAGAATATCGAATGATAACCAGCGCCGCTTGTTTTCAAAATCTGCCTGGTATTGTAAACCTGGTGTACTGTATGTTTTTCCAAGGTCTTCTGTCTGAACAAGCTTTGCGTCCGGGTTTACTTTCCTGATAGCTTGCATGGCAAGAATAGTTCCTTTACACTCTGCAAGCAATATTTTTAAAAAATCTAAAGAAGAGGTTTTATGAGGATACCAATGACCGTATAAGCCACAAAAGCGTGCTGTGGTTAATGGTTCATTCACTGGTGTGTAATACTCTATCCAGGGAAACTGGGCGGCTACTTTACCTGCAAATTCTCCCAAGCCCTGAGAAAAACTGCCATTAAAAAAATCAGCATACACTGGTCCGCTGCCATGATGAACCAAACCTACAATTGGTTGAATACCATATACTCTTAATTCATCTAAACGTTCTGTTGTATGGCACCAATCTACTATAGTATTTTTCTGTGGTACATGTTTTTCCCATAATACTGGATACCTCAACGCCTTTAAACCTAAATCCTTAAACCGCTTAATGTCTTCACTTCCTCTTTTATAATGCCCCGACAAAACCAACTGGTCATTATAAGTATCATGTACCCTGTTTAAAGAACATTCCAGACCACCCCAAATCTCAACTTTGTTTTTCGAATATTCGTTCTTCATCTACCTGCAGTTTAGTGGACAATTCAGACTGCATGATTTTCTTAAACGTTGTTAATGCCTGTGCTACCACCTGATCCATGTTATAATATCTGTAAGTTGCCAATCTTCCAACGAAATATACATCGCTAAGCTGATTAGCAAGAGCGGCATATTTTTTATAAAGGAGCTCGTTTTCAGGACGAGGAACCGGATAATATGGATCTCCCGATGCTTCTGGGAATTCATAAACTAACGTTGTTTTATCATGTTTTTGTCCGGTTAAATGTTTAAATTCTGTAATTCTGGTAAATCCATAATCATTAGGATAATTTATTGTACCTGTTTCCTGAAATTGTGAAGTTTCAACTGTTTCAAATTTAAAGCGAAGCGACCTGTAAGGAAGTTTGCCATACCTGTAGTTAAAAAATTCATCTATAGGACCCGTGAATATCAACTTTCTAAATTTTACTTCATTCATCACTTCTTCGTAATCTGTATTCAGCATCAGCTTAATGTTGGGATGAGCAAGCATCTTTTCAAACATCTTTGTATAACCATGTGCCGGCATTGTTTGAAAAGTATCTGTAAAGTAGCGGTCATCTTTATTAAACCGTGTGGGTACGCGTGATGTTACTGATGCATCCAATTCTGAAGGATCAAGATCCCATTGCTTCCGTGTATAACCTCTAAAAAACTTCTCATATAATTCTCTGCCTACCTTACCTACAACTGCGTCCTCAGAAGTTTTTACCGGGTATACTTTTTCAGCTTTTGAAGCTAAAAACTCTTCTACTTCTATCCCGCTTAAGTTTAAGCCATAATATTTGTTGATCGTATTAAGGTTGATCGGAATTGGAAGCATTTGTCCATCTACATTAGCCAATACTTTATGCTGGTAGTTGCGCCAGGCTGTAAACTTGCTTAGGTAATTAAATACATCAGCCGAATTAGTATGGAAGATATGCGGGCCGTACTTATGAACTAATATTCCATCTTCATTATAGTAATCGTAAGCATTTCCACCAATATGATTGCGTTTATCAATTATTAAAACCTTTTTATTGCCTACAGAGGCAAGCCTTTCTGCTAAAACACTGCCAGAAAAACCTGCGCCCACGATCAGGAAGTCGTAAGTGTATTTAGTTGATGTAGATTTTACAGAAGGTTTATATTTTCTAATAGTATTCAGTGTAGTATTTATTCTCTTCATCATTTCCATGAAAGTCGAACTCCAGCTTTTATCAGCAAGAAAATTATCTACTTTATAAAGCCATTGACTTCGATCCATCTTCATGTAATCTTCTGCTGCATTTACAAATTCCTCTGCAGTTGACGCAATTCTTACAATTCCTTTATCTCCATAAGGTTTTACTACATCGCGGATAGGAGTTGATACAACCGGAACCCCGGCAGCAAGATATTCCGGCGTTTTTGTAGGGCTAATGAAACGGGTTGATTCATTTATCGCAAATGGTATTAGAGCTATATCCCATCCCGATACATAATGAGGCAGTTGCTCATAAGATTTACCACCCAACATATATACATTCGGAAGTTGTGGAAGAGAATTACGATCTATTTTAGCAACAGGGCCAAGCAATACAAAATTCCATTGAGGTCTCAGCACAGCCATTTTCTTAATTAATTCGATATTGAACCTTTCATCAATGACACCATAGAAACCCAATTTTGGGCCTGGTATATTCTTTTGATCTGCTGGTTCTTCCTTTACTGTACGGGCCTGTTCAAAGTGTTTTTTATCTATACTGCTGGGAAAAGCATGAATGTTCTGGTGGCGGTCTTTCTTAAAGTCGTACAGGCTTTGACCACCAGTAAAAACAAGATCAGCTTTTTTGAAAAGGGTGTCTTCCAGTTCCTTTAATCTTTGCGGCGCATTTTTAAAGTTTGAAAGCTCATCCATACAATCATAAATCGTAAGAGCAGGTTTAATATGACCGGAAAACGAAAGCGCCATCGGCGTATAATACCAAAAAATAAAGTCGTCTAAATTTTTATTCTTTAGAAACCTGTCTAACAAATTCTTTTGAATTCTTTCTGTTTCTTCGTGTGATGTACCTTGAGGTATGTGAGGTCTTACAATCCAAAGGTTATCAGATTTTGGAGTAAAAGATAATGTGGGTTCACCATGAGCATCATGAAATGGTTCTTCAACGAAATAAACAGTAAATAAAGTTGCAAAACGTGAAATCAGGTGTTGGGGACGCTGATAAACAAAATCCCATCGTAGGTGAGAAAATACAATAAGTGTTGATGGAGTTTGAGATTGACCATCGCTCATGTAGCCATTGGTATTTTTAAAAAGACTGTTTGATACCTCCATAAATTCATTATTAAGTTTTAAGGTCAATAGATAAGTTCCTGAGTAATAGTATCAAATACGTGCCATTCTTTTTCAAGTATAATTACAATAAAAAATTAAAAATTAAAGATGTGATGAGGATTTGTGAAAAATGTTAAAACTTTCTTTGGGGAAATATGTGCACAACTGTTACATATTCTATACCTAATCTTTAAACAAAAAACTCCTTTGCTTTACTCTATTAATTAAATAAAATAAGAATATAGAAGGCTTTAATTAAGGATTAAGATTCAGCAATTCATTTCTAAGGAAAGTTTTCTTTTGACCGCAATGTTTTTTTGAGTCAGATTGTATGTTATGAGAGTTTGAAATACTAAAAACAAAAAGCGCCCTTAATGTGGCGCTTTTTATATTTCGTTCGTATTATTTTAAGCAGATACCTGCTCTTCTATTTCAATCATTGATATGGAGCTGTGACTTTCATCATAAGTGCATTCGCCATTTTTAATGAGCAAAATTTGCGGACTTGCATGATAGACATTAAACTCAGAAGAAATTTTATTACTAATTCCGCGATGAGCAATCAGGTCGAGAAAATAAAAGTCAGCGTTTTTAGGTGCAGCACCTCTTTCAAGTCTTCCTTTAGCCATTGAGCTAATACTGCATCTTGTACTATGCTTAAAAATTACCTGTGGTCTTATTTGAGACTTTTCTATTATCTCTTTTATCTGCGTATCACTTTTGAGTTCGATCCAATTCATATATGTAAGCGATTTTTATAAAAATTTTGTTCTAAAGATTATGCCCGAAAATAATTCGGATTATGAGACGGACAACCATTTCTGCGGCTTGAAGCACAGGAAGTGAGCAGACTTGCGGAAAACAGGATAATAACAATTGCGGTTAACGTCTTTTTCATAGTTACATTTTTGCCTGATAAACGGTTTATTTACGCTGATATTTTCAAAGATAAAAATTTTAATGAAAAGATGCAGGGCTACACCATTTCAGATTGAGATGATGTTTTTTTTATTTGTACTAACATATAGTAGAAAAAGATGCATAAAAAGTTGCAGCACAAGTGAGTGACACAACACTGCTGCCCATAAATTTAAAGCTCGTATCAGTAAAATAAATTGCTAAAATTTTTGAAATGCATAAAAGCAAAGCTTTAAAAATGGCGAAAATAGTTTTTATGAAAATGAAAAGAAAATAAGCGTTTTGCAGATTATTGTTCTAATTGAAAGATTACTTACAACAAATAATATTTTATTCAGACTTTTACAAAAATTAATTTAATACCAGTTCGAATTTACCCCCATGAAACTACAGTTAAAAAGGCCTGTTGCATTTATTGATTTAGAAACCACGGGAACCAACCTGGCAATCGACAGAATTGTTGAAATTGCTATAGTAAAAGTAAGTACCGATGGAAGCCGGCAAACCAAAAGAAGACTTATTAACCCATTAATGCCAATACCGAAAGCATCGAGTGATGTGCATGGTATTACGGATGAAATGGTGAAAAATGCTCCTTCCTTCAGGCAGGTAGCGAATGAAATAAAACAGTTTATCGAAAATTGTGACATTGGCGGATATAACAGTAACCGGTTTGATATTCCTTTGCTTGTAGAAGAATTTTTGAGGGCAGGTCTTGAGTTTACCGTTGATGGTAGAAAGCTGATAGATGTACAAAGAGTTTTTCATTTAATGGAGCAAAGAACGTTGAGTGCAGCCTATAAATTTTACTGCCAGAAAATACTTGACGGGGCGCATAGTGCGGAAGTAGATGCAGCGGCTACCTGGGAAATTCTGGAAGCGCAGATCGAAAAATATCCTGAAATTGGTTTTACACTTGAGTCAATCTGCAGTTTCTGCGGCGAAGAGGATGTAGTTGATTTTGCCAGGCGGTTTATAAAAGTAGACTGTAAAGAAGTATTCAATTTTGGAAAGCATAAAGGTCGCTGTGTTGAAGACGTTTTAAAAGCAGAACCACAGTATTACGACTGGATGATGAAAGGAGATTTCCCTTTGCATACCAAACAAAAACTTACCGAGATAATGAATCGTTCGTTGCTAAAAAAAGTTTAGCGGTTTTTTATGCCTTTTAACAGCTACTGCTGTAAAACATAAATTGTACTTTCGGTTTTATCAAACTTTTGCTTCATTTGGAAAAAATCATCATCATACCGACCTACAATGAGAAAGAAAATATCGCCAGTATTTTAAATGCTATTTTTTCGCTCAACCAGGGTTACCATGTTTTAATTGTTGACGATGGCTCTCCGGATGGAACAGCAGATATAGTGAGAGATTTACAGAACATCTATAAAGAATGCCTGTTTTTGCTGCAAAGAGCTGGTAAACAAGGTTTGGGTACAGCGTATATTACCGGTTTTAAATGGAGCATATCAAAAGATTATGATTTTATATTCGAAATGGATGCCGACTTTTCTCACAGGCCTGGCGATTTGGAAAGACTGTACAATGCCTGTAAGTACGATATGGCTGATGTAGCTATTGGCAGCAGGTATGTTGATGGTGGTGAAATTGAAAACTGGCCCTGGGACAGAAGGTTTTATTCTAAGGGTGGAGCATTGTATACAAAACTGGTAACGTGGATGCCGGTTAATGATCCTACCGCAGGTTTTGTTTGTTATAGAAAGGAAGTATTACAAACGATTAACCTGGATGAAATAAAATTTGTTGGTTATGCTTTTCAGATTGAAATGAAATTTGCTGCTTGGAAACTGAAGTTCAGGATAAAGGAAGTTCCCATAACTTTTATAGATCGAAAGGATGGCTCTTCAAAAATGAATAAAGGGATTTTGAAAGAAGGTGTATTAGGCGTTTTAAAAATTCAGTGGCAAAGCCTTTTTAAAAATTACCGGAGACGGGTTAAGAAATCTTCAGAAGCAGTATCTGTATAATTGGAATATACCTTACGGCTCTATGTTAAGGTTCTTTATAAATGGATTTAGTTGCATCATTTCACGCGTCAGCGGTTTTCCGTTTAGCAGTACATTTTTAAACAGTACATCTTTAACCAGATGTTGATCACTGCCACCAATTACCTGTACAGATAAGGGAGAGCCAGTTGCAGTTATATTTTTAAAAACTATGTGCTCTATACTTCCCAGTTCTTTGTCAAAAGACGCTCCTCCAATTTTGCCGATAAATAATGATATAAACTGGTGAGACTCTTCGATCCTTATATTTTCGAAACGAATATTGGTGATGAGTGAAGCATCTGAATGAAAAACCCGCAACGACCATTCGCGTCCCTGGTCGTGTATAATGTCACAATCTGTAAAAAGTACATCGTTCACATTTTCTCTTAACTCAGCACCTAAACTTAGCGCATGAGCTAACTGATTAAATAATACACATTTTTTCACAACAACCCCGTTCACATTACCCTGGTGTTCCCATGTTTTTACAACAATGAGATCATCGTTCGTTCTTATGAAACACTTCTCAACAGTAACATTGCGGCTGTTACAGATATCAATTCCGTCAGAATTTGCGCGGTATCCTATAAGTTTAAGGTTAGTAAGCGTTACGCTGTCAGATGAGCGGACAGGAACTGTCCAGCCAGGCGTATTAAGAAGGATAACCCCTTCTGCGTGAATATTTGATCCGCTTATTGTTATGAAGCTTCTTGCATGAGTCGGGCAGGCAGTTGCATCCATTATACCACGACCACGAAATTTAATGTTTCTTCCTATCAGCTCAATAGTGGCACTGGGAGTATAATTGCGAAGACCACTTGGTTCTATACCGTATTTCTCATCTTTGCCAATCACTGCCCTTACAACAGCTCCCCCTGCGATGTAAATGGTTTTATTGTTGCCAACTAAGATACTGCTTATTTCATGTATGCCAGGACCAAAATAGATTACATTAGGATCCGTTGGTTTCGGTACATTAGTTTCAATAGGATTAACAAAAATATGAAGAGACTTAACCCATTCTCCATTGATTTCAACAGTAAGGTTTTGAGGTGATGAAACCTTAAACGATATAGAATGGTGCCGTATAAGAGGCTTAATACCGGCAGAAGCAGGCAAAATTTTAGCAGCAGTAATTTCTTTATCAATTGTTACAGTTACAACAGCAGAACCCTGCATGTCAAAATAAGCAAAAGCGGCGGTGTCATAGTAATCTGCAGAATGCATCAGATCGTCAACTGCTTTAAAACGCCTTACATTATCAGCCGCTCCAACTTTTACCAGATAAACCGGAACCGGCTTTCCTGCGGCAGTAACACTGTAGGCATTGCTCAGCATTTTATTGTCGGGGCATGAATAGATCTTTACTTTATTTATTGCAGCGCCGGCTGAAAGAGAAAATAACAATATAAATAAAATTGGTATTACTCTTTTATACGAAAGAATACCGGAGCCTGTATTTTTCATCCTCGTTTTCATCATCAGCAAAATAGTTTTAATGCCGCAAAGGTTCTTCTTGTTTGCCTGCCGACAAATTATTCATGCAACTTTTAACTAAAATGTGTATGCAGAGCAAATTGTTTTATACCTAAAGCAGTATAAAAAAGTAATACATTTTATGAGCCGGGCTTTATTGCTACTATTTTACATCGTTGCGTCGCACACTTGAGACTCTTTGTTCTATATTGAGCAATCCACTACTTATTCCGTAAGCGGAAAACTTATGAGGCGTGAAGTATACATGATGGTCAGGGTGTTTATAAAAAAATTGAAATTGATTTAGAAGAAAAAGATGAATGATAAATATTTTTTGGACTGTAAATTATACTTCCATTTCTAATAAAATTGATTAAGCATTCGGTTTATTGAATTGTCAATTACTATTTTTAATCTTGCAAATGCAATTGACAATAGAACCTGTAAAGAATAGTGAAATAGAACTGCTTGCACAAATAAGCTGCAACACTTTTTACGATACTTTCATGCAGTATAATACGAAAGAGAACATGGATTATTTTCTTGCAAATTCATTTAGTGTCAATTCACTCAAAAAGGAAATAAGTGAGCCTTTCAATCACTTTTTCTTTGCAAAGGATGGCAATTATATAGCAGGTTATCTTAAACTTTCTACGAAGAGAATGCCTGAACTGGATGAAAAAGATGTGCTGGAAATTTCAAGAATATATGTGGCCGAAGCAAAACTTGGATCAGGCGTGGGAAAAGCGCTGATGGAATTTGCTTTTTCTTTCGCAAAGCAAAAGAATAAAAAGACAGTATGCCTCGGTGTGTGGGAACATAATCAGCGAGCTATTTCCTTTTATACAAAATTGGGATTTGAAAAATTTGGTGAACATGTTTTTATGCTGGGAGACGATGCGCAAACTGACTTGCTAATGAAAAAAGAAATATAAACCCCTAACCCCTGAAGGGGAATACATGAAGAGATAAGTATAATTACAGATTGAAAGAAAAGCTGAGTAAAAAATATAAAAGTACAAGAGTGCGACGCAACAATGCTTCATTTAATTTCTATAGCTGGCTCCCAAAAAAGAAATATTGCATTTTGCAACAGGGTAGTAAATTAAGAAAAGAGTCTTTCACGCAGCGAACGCTACGGGTAACGCTGCGTCCGCTGCGATTTTCGTTGCGTTCGCTGCGTGAAAAAGAGAACTTTTTACTTCCAACAAATTACTCCCCATGTATGTGTTAAATCTGTTTTTGCAAGTAAAAGACAACTTTATCTTTGAACCTGTTTCACGAATACTAAAAACGATTGCAATGAATACAAGAGAGGTTTATATTGTTGCTGCGGTTCGCACACCAATCGGAAGCTTTGGCGGTTCGCTGAAAGAGTTGAGTGCAACCAAACTTGGCGCAATTGCCATTAACGGCGCTATTGCCAGGGCAGGCATTCAGCCTGATCAGGTGAATGAGCTTTTGATGGGCAGCGTAATACAGGCCGGTCTCGGCCAGGCTCCCGCAAGACAGGCGTGCAGGGCTTCGGGTCTTCCTGACAGTGTGATTTGTACTACTATCAATAAAGTTTGTGCAAGCGGCATGAAGGCTGTTGCACAAGGCGCGGCAAATATTGCTTTGGGTCAGGCAGATGTGGTAATTGCAGGTGGAATGGAAAGCATGAGCAATGTGCCCTTTTACATTGAAAATATGCGGTGGGGAAATAAATACGGAAACAGCGTTTTGATTGATGGAATAGCCAAAGACGGTTTGACTGACGTATACGACGGACTGGCCATGGGTAATGCCGCTGACTTTTGTGCAAGAGAATGTGGCATTAGCCGTGAAGAGCAGGATGCCTTTGCAATAGAAAGCTACCATCGCAGCCAGGCAGCATGGAACGAAGGAAAGTTTGCAGATGAAGTGATACCGGTTGAAATTACGCAACGCAAGGGCGACGCAATAACTGTAAGCAAAGACGATGAACCATTTAATGTAAAGTTTGATAAAATACCCGGCCTTAAACCGGCATTTAGTAAAGACGGAACGGTAACGGCCGCAAATGCCTCTACAATGAATGACGGGGCAGCAGCTTTGGTACTTGTAAGCAAAGAGAAACTCGATGAACTTGGGTTGGCGCCAATCGCAAAAATTGTTAGTTATGCTGATGCCGAACAGGATCCAAAATGGTTTACAACGACGCCTTCACTTGCTGTGCCTAAGGCTGTACAAAGGGCAGGTCTGAGAATGGAAGACATTGATTTTTTTGAATTAAATGAAGCTTTTGCCGTTGTAGGTATTGAAAACACAAAGCGGATGAAGCTTGATCCCGCAAAAGTAAATGTACATGGCGGAGCAGTGTCGCTGGGACATCCTTTGGGTTGCAGCGGCGCAAGGATATTGGTGACGTTAATTCATGTGATGAAACAAAACGGTGGAAGATACGGAGCGGCGGGCATTTGTAATGGCGGCGGCGGTGCCAGTGCAATGGTTATTGAAATTAGTCATTGAGGCATTAAGTCAATAAGTCATTGAGGCATTAAGTCATTGTTCGATAAGTGATTGAGGCACTAAGGCATTGAGACACTGAGTAATTGAGCCATTGAGTAATTGAGCCATTTCAATCTTCATCCAGCAGCTTTTCAAACAGCGCACGAAGGAATATTATTATTACCAGGACTAAAAATGTAACGAGGGAGAATATGATGATGGTTTTAATTACCTGCATAATTTATAAGACTTAAATGGATATAATTAGGTTGCAAAACAGGAAAGCACGGTGTCTTGTTTTTCAGGTTCATTCCTGCGTTGGCATAAATTGTACCACTAATTTTTAAAATCAAATTCTGCATCGTTTATTGTTAATTTATATTTAGAATGTCTGTCGAAAAAATAATATCAGAATGGAAAACAGGTGCTTTTAAACCTGTTTACTGGTTAGAAGGAGACGAACCTTATTTTATTGATAAAATAGTGAATTATGCTGAGCATAAAATTTTAAATGAAAGCGAAGCCAGCTTTAACCTGACTGTTTTTTATGGTAAA
>CAXUMK010000160.1:0-12408 GCA_964251885.1 uncultured Segetibacter sp.
CAAACGCAAACCGCTGAGCGATGAACAGCTTACCGATATGCTGCAGGAAAAAGGTTACAACATTGCCCGCCGCACCGTTGCTAAATATCGTGAACAATTAAACCTTCCGGTTGCACGGTTAAGAAAGCAACTGTAAATGCAATACATGTCAGCAATCCAGGCAATTTCAAAGCAACAAATATATCCGCTTCCACAGCCCACCTTATTAAAAGGGCTGGGGCAGCTTTTCTCCTATCTTTTCCATCCGCTGTTTATATCGCTTTACGTGTCTGCATATCTCATTTATGTGCATCCTTATGCATTTGCGTTGTACGATCATAAACAGGAGTTTTTAAGGCTGCTTTGGGTATTTTCAATCACGACTTTTTTTCCGGCCTTTACGGTATTCCTGTTATGGCGTCTTAAGTTTGCTGCGTCCATTTTCCTGAGAACGCAGAAAGAGCGTATCATTCCTTATGTAGCTTCCATCATTTATTTTTTCTGGGCTTTTTATGTTAGCCGTAATCTTGAAGGAAGTCCTGTAATCATGGCTTTCTACTTCCTGGGAACGTTTCTTTCTGCAAGTGCGGCTCTTATGGCAAACAATTATTTTAAGATAAGCATGCATGCATTAGCTGTTGGCGGTGCAGCCACCTATATGATTTTACTGGGGCTGATCTCACAAGAGCCAATGGGCATTGCCATCGCCATTTTTACAGTTATTGCCGGTATCGTTTGCACATCACGCATGCTTGTATCAGATCACCATCCTTATGAAATTTATTGGGGATTGATTTTGGGAGCCTTATGCCAGTTGGTGGCTTGTTACTTTATTATGTAGTGTATCATTGCTAAAGCAGCTTTATCTTAACCGAATAAATCTTTTGACATGAACATCAATAATCTGAACGAATTGCCCGAATGGAAAGACGACAAGAAATCTGATGAAGGCGAAGGCTGGAAAACCAACGCCACAACCGAAGCCTGTAAAGCCTTGTATGAAAAGTGGAACGAGATCGTAACGATGCTTGCAGGAGCATTGGGAACGATGAAAGAAATATCAGAAGCTGGTGAAGATGCAGATTTTGTGGCCGACCAAAAAGCAATGACCCTGGGAGATGCTTATGAGGCAGGCGCTAAGATCCGCAGTTCAGAAGCAGGCAGTTTGTATGTGCTTAAAATGGAAAATGCAAGTATTATTAGAAAGAATGCACAGTTTGTAAAATCGTCTGTGTTAGGGTTGATGTTGCAGGACGAAGTTGAAGAAGAGCATGGTGAAGCCATACGAAATGAAATAGATGTGTTTCGTGAGTTATTTATAAAATGGGTGAATACTTTCAAAAAGGATGAATTTGTTGATGAATGGGGACTTTTCGTATAGTCATTGAACAAACATCAGAGAGTCAAATTTTAACTTTCAAAAAGGCTCATAACTCTTTTATCATCTCCATCTCTGCGCTGCCCTTCCTATTTTTGCCAAATGCAACTTCCTTCATCATTATTAGAAAATGCGGTAAACGAATTTTCGAAGCTGCCGGGTATCGGTAAAAAAACCGCCCTCCGGCTGGTGCTGCATTTATTGAAACAGGATGTATCGGAAGTGTTGCAGTTTGGCGATACCATTACCCGGATGAGGCAGGATATAAAGTTTTGCCAGAGGTGTTCCAATATCAGCGATGCAGACATTTGCTCTATTTGCGCCAACAGTATGCGCAATCAGCATCTTATTTGCGTAGTCGAAAACATTCGTGATGTGATTGCCATCGAAAGTACCCAGCAATACAACGGAACCTATCACGTGCTCGGTGGCATCATTTCTCCTTTAGACGGCATTGGCCCCGATCAGTTAAGCATCGAACCGCTCGTTAGCCGCATACAAAAGGAAGAAACCGAAGAGCTGATGTTTGCGCTCAACCCCAACATCCAGGGCGACACTACCATTTATTATATTCAAAAAAAGATACAAAAATGCAGCTGCAAGGTCACTACGATAGCCCGTGGTATAGCCTTTGGCGGCGAACTGGAATATGCCGATGAAATGACCCTTGCACGCAGTATCACAAACCGCCTGCCCGTTGGTCAGTATGTGAAGTAATCTAACCTATTAACCGTAAGAAAAGTATGAAATACGTCGTCCTTCTTATATTATCTGTTGCCGTCACCCGCTTTGGTTTCGCGCAAAAAGTGTACGGTACAAGGTCGGGGCAAATCTCGTTTTTCTCAAGCGCTCCGTTAGAAGATATCCAGGCAAAAAATAATGCAGTGCAAAGCCAGTTATCAAGTGCAAACGGCCAATATAACTTTGAAATGAACATCAAAGATTTTCATTTCGAAAATGATTTAATGGAAGAGCACTTCAACGAAAACTACCTGCACAGCGATAAGTATCCAAAAGCATATTTCAAAGGCTTTGTTACGAACCTAAAAGACATCAATTTTTCCAAGGATGGTGTTTACAATACCATCGTAAAAGGCAGTCTCACAATTCACGGAGTAACCCATGAAGTGGTGCAAAATGGTACCATCGAAATAAAAGGGGGAAAGGCAATTGCACGAAGCAAGTTTAAAATCCTCATAAAAGATTATAATGTAGGCGGTTCGCTTGCAAGTAAAATGATTTCTGATACTGTAGAAATTACTATCAATTGCCAGTACGATTAACCCTTCTCACTATCCGGTTCTCTCCTGCTTTTATCGTTTAAATTTTTTTAACCTATTTTCGTACTTCATCAGCAGGCGGATTTGTTTATTGTTCACCCTGCCGATGCGGATTATCTACCCTGAACTAATAAACGAACTCACTCTGATTTATTTCTCCAGATTGTCCTCGTTTTAAAGTTTAGTGAAGATTTTGTTGGAGGTCAGCTTCACAACTTTTTTATTACATCGTTGCGTCGCACACTTCAGCGTTTATATTACTATTCATCACCTCACCCCCGGCCTCTCTCCACAGGTGGAGAGGGGGGAAGGCCACTGGGTGAGGCAAAAATTTTATTATTATGACTATCAGGGAAGAACTCAAAAAACGCATCCTTATCATTGACGGCGCAATGGGCACAATGATACAACGCTATAAGCTGGAAGAAGCAGATTACCGCGGTGAGCGTTTCAAAGACTGGCATACCGATGTTAAAGGCAATAACGATTTGCTAAGCATTACCCAGCCACAAATTGTCGAAGAAATTCACTTGCAATACCTTGAAGCGGGAGCCGACATTCTTGAAACCAATACCTTCAGCAGCACAACGATTGCGCAAGCCGATTACGACATGCAATCATTAGCATACGAGCTGAATGTTGCCTCAGCTAAATGCGCAAGAAACGCAATAGAAAAGTTCCTCTCTTCCCCCCTCTCCACCCGTGGAGAGGGGTCGGGGGTGAGGTTTGTCGCCGGCGCTATTGGCCCGCTCAATAAGACTCTAAGCCTTTCACCCGATGTAAACAACCCCGGTTACCGCGCAGTCACTTTCGACGAGGTGGCAACTGCCTACACACAACAAATAAAAGGTCTTGTTGACGGCGGAGTTGACGTGTTACTGATAGAAACCATTTTCGATACGCTCAATGCCAAAGCGGCTATTTATGCAGCCAAGAAGTTTTTCCGCGACAACAAAATGGAGGAACTCCCAATCATGATCAGCGGGACCATCACCGATGCATCGGGCAGAACATTAAGCGGCCAAACACTCGAAGCTTTTTATACATCCATCCGTCATGCAAAACCTTTAAGTGTAGGACTAAATTGTGCATTGGGTGCAACCCAGATGCGTCCGCACATTGAAGAGTTGAGCCAGATCGCCGAATGCTTTACATCAGCCTATCCCAATGCGGGGTTGCCAAACGCCTTTGGTCAGTACGACGAACAGCCCCACGAAACTGCTCATATTATTTCAGAGTGGGCGCAGGAAGGTTTTGTAAACATAGTAGGCGGCTGCTGCGGCACAACCCCTGACCATATAAAACATATCGCAGATTATGTAAGGGACTTTGCGCCGAGACAAGTGCCGGTGGTGGAGGTGGCTTTGTTATAAAGAGATGAACAATTGCGATTGCTGCGGGAAAAACAAAAGTACAAGTGTGCGACGCAACAATGCATAGTAGAATTAACTCAGCCTGGTACATAAAAGCCCCGGCCCTAAAGGGAGGAGAGAAATTCAAACAAAAAGAGGACTAACAATGGCAACACATCTTGATATCGCAAATTGCGATATCAAGATAATGAGAGAGATTATCTTCAGTAAAACAGGTACTTTAATTTTAAGCTATACTGATTACCTGAAACAGAAGATGTGAATTTTTAAAATGAAATGTTTTAATCAGTTAAAGAACTTGATATCGCAAATTGCGACATCAAACAGGGGTTCAAAGGAGGGGCATTGTTCCTGTTGACTATTCAGGATAAATAAATCAATCTTTGATGTCGCAATTTGCGATATCAAACAAAAGGTTCAAAGGAGGAGCATTGCTACTGTTGGCTTCAGGATAAAAAACTCAATCTTTTGATGTCGCAATTTGCGATATCAAACAAAGGGTTCAAAGGAAGAGCATTGCTCCTGTTAGCTATTCAGGATAAAAAACTCAATCTTTGATATCGCAATTTGCGATATCAAACTACTTATAAAAAATCCTTTATGGCAAAGTCACTACCCGTCGTGGTAATTTCAAAAGAAGAAATAATCGAAAAGATTTTCATTGTGAGGGGAGTAAAGATAATGCTGGACCGGGATTTAGCCGAAATGTATGATGTGCCTACGGCTCGTTTAAATGAAGCTGTAAAAAGAAATCTTACCCGTTTTCCTGAAGATTTTATGTTTCAATTAAGCAATGAAGAATGGCAAAACTTGAAGTCACAAATTGTGACTTCAAGTCGCGGTGGCATTCGCAAGTTGCCTTTTGCTTTTACAGAACAAGGTGTTGCCATGCTTTCATCTGTACTGCGGTCAGAAAGAGCTGTCCAGGTAAACATTCAGATCATCAGGGTGTATACCCAAATGAAACAAATAATGTTTGATAATAAAGAGCTTTGGATAAAATTAGAAAAGATAGAACAGGCGATGCTAAAAAAAGATGAAGAAGTACAATTCATCTTTAATACCCTTAAGAAATTATTAGTGCAGGAAAAAAAGCCGCGCAACGAAATAGGCTTTCTTGCCAACAGAAAAGAAAAAAAGAAATGAGCGAAACAATAATAAAACCTTACTTACGCCTCTCAGGATTAGAACCTTTGGTCATCAGGCCAGAGATGAATTTTGTAAATATAGGAGAGCGTACCAACGTTACCGGCTCCAAAAAATTTGCACGCCTTATTCGCGACAATAAATACGAAGAAGCATTATCAGTTGCACGCCAGCAGGTAGAAAACGGTGCACAGATATTAGATGTAAATATGGATGATGCCTTGCTTGAAGGCGTAAGTGCCATGACAACTTTTCTCAATCTTTTGCAGGCCGAACCAGACATTGCTAAGATCCCCATAATGATCGACAGCTCTAAGTTTGAAATCATCGAGGCAGGCTTGAAATGTGTGCAGGGCAAATGTATCGTCAACTCTATCAGCATGAAAGAGGGCGAAGAAAAGTTTATAGAACAGGCCTTCACCTGCAGAAGCTATGGCGCATCTGTTATCGTAATGGCCTTTGACGAAAAGGGGCAGGCCGATACCAAACAGCGAAAAATTGAAATTTGCGAAAGGGCTTATAAAATATTGACAGAACAGGTAGGTTACGACCCACAGGACATCATCTTCGACCCTAACATTTTCGCTGTCGCGACAGGCATTGAAGAGCACAATAACTACGCGGTTGACTTTATCGAAGCGACCAGAGTGATAAAACAAAAAATGCCACTCACCAAAGTAAGCGGCGGCGTAAGTAATGTTTCTTTTTCATTTCGTGGAAACGATCACGTTCGGGAAGCAATTCATTCTGTGTTTTTATTTTATGCGATACAGGCAGGAATGGACATGGGCATTGTAAACGCAGGTCAGTTGGTTGTGTATGACGAAATAGAACCAGAACTGAGAAGGCTGTGTGAAGATGTTTTATTGAACAAAAACAATAATAACAACGAGGCAACCGAAGCCCTGATAAATTTTGCTGAAACAGTAAAAGCCAAGGGCAAAGAGATCGTAAAGAATGAAGTGTGGAGAAACGAACCGGTCGAAAAACGCTTAGCCCATTCGCTGGTAAACGGCATTACAGATTACGTAGAAGTGGATACAGAAGAAGCACGGCAAAAGTATCCAAAGCCTTTAGACGTAATTGAAGGTCCGCTAATGGACGGGATGAACATTGTAGGCGATCTTTTTGGAGCAGGTAAAATGTTTTTGCCTCAGGTAGTGAAAAGTGCACGTGTGATGAAGAAGGCGGTGGCTGTTCTTACCCCTTTTATCGAAGCAGAAAAAGAGGTACGCAGGCAGGCGCACTTAACTGCAGGCACAGTAAACGAGGAGGGTGCAGGCGCAGCTAAAATATTATTGGCTACGGTAAAAGGCGATGTTCACGACATCGGAAAAAACATTGTTGGCGTGGTGTTGGGCTGCAATGGCTACGATATAATCGACCTCGGCGTAATGGTTCCGACAGATAAAATACTGGAAACTGCGAGAAGAGAAAAGGTTGATATCATCGGTCTTAGCGGGTTAATCACTCCGTCATTAGACGAAATGGTGCATATTGCCCGTGAAATGAAGCGTCAGCATATAACCTTACCACTAATGATTGGCGGAGCGACCACCAGTCGTATGCACACCGCCGTAAAAATAGCGCAGGAGTACGATGAAGGAGTGGTGCATGTATTGGATGCTTCGAGAAGTGTGACGGTTGCCGGTTCTTTGTTAAGCAAAGAACAGAAACCCGACTTTTTAAAAGGAATAAAAGAAGAGTATAGAAAGCTGAAAGAAGATTTTGCCAACAAGAAAGTGACCAAAGCCTATTTATCTTATGAGCAGGCTGTACAAAACAAGGTAAAACTGAATTGGGAGAGTTTTACTCCCGTTAAACCTGCTTTTATCGGAACAAAAAGCTTTATCGATCACGACTTACAGGAAATAGCAGCGTATATCGACTGGCAGCCATTCTTCATTGCCTGGGAACTGCATGGCAAATTTCCTCAAATCTTAAGTGATGAAAAGGTTGGGGTAGAAGCAACAAAGCTTTATAAAGATGCGCAGGTCCTGCTTAAAAAACTCATAGATGAAAAGTGGCTGACAGCTAAAGGTGTTATTGGTTTTTGGCCTGCAAATTCCAATGGAAAAGATACCATAACAGTCACAGACGAATTATCAATCGTAGTAGAACTTGAATCTTTAAGACAGCAAATTAAAAAAGCTGCTGGTCAGTCCAATATGTCTTTAACTGATTTCATTGCGCCTAAAGAGACGGGCCTGCTTGATTATCTCGGCGCTTTTGCTGTTACTATTGATGGAATTGAGCCCCATCTAAAACGCTTTGACGAGCAGCACGATGATTATAATAAGATTTCTCTACAAGCCCTGGCAGACCGCTTAGCAGAAGCGTTTGCCGAGTTTCTGCATCATAAAACCCGAACCGAATACTGGGGATATGTAAAGGATGAAAGCCTGACAAATGAAGATCTCATCAAAGAAAAATACGAGGGCATTCGGCCTGCACCGGGTTATCCTGCCTGTCCCGATCATACTGAAAAGTACAAGTTGTTTACTTTGTTAGATGCGACTAATGCAACCGGCATTGAGCTTACCGAAAACCTTGCCATGTACCCGGCATCATCTGTTTGCGGATGGTACTTTGCAAATCCTGAAAGTAAGTATTTTGGTATCGGTAAAATTGAAAAAGACCAGGTGATGGATTATGCCAACCGAAAAAATATGGATTTGGAAGAGGCCGAAAGATGGCTAAGGCCAGTGCTGGAGTATGATGCCTAGCGGTACCAACTAACTAGTGGCACCAACTAAACAGTCTAAACACTTACACTGCAGTTAACCCATTCAGCATCAAAGGAGGCATGTAGCTTTTTATAAAAATTAATGGCAGGTTCGTTCCATTCTAAAACCTGCCATACTATTCCACTTAGTTTTTTGTCTTTTGCTTCTTTTATTAATTCATCAAACAATAAAGTTCCGATTCCCTTGCCTCTCAGTTTTTCTGTTACAATCAGATCTTCGAGATACATTCGTTGTCCTTTCCAGGTGCTGTAGCGTATGTAGTACAAAGCAAATGCATGCACGGTACTTTCTGTTTCGGCCACAAATGCCCACCACACAGGATTTTCTCCAAATCCGCTTTCTTCAAAATGCTCCAGAGAAACCGTTACTTCTTCCGGCGCTTTTTCAAATAGCGCCAGTTCATGCACCAGTTCCATCATTCTCGGGCAATCTTCTCTAACGGCTTTTCTTATTATAATATCCATCTTTATTTTATGATTTATGCTTTACAAATATAAAGGCATCCCGTGCATAATCAGGTTGACATGTTATTCCTGGCAAGGGATAAAAAAGAGTAAATTTTTTTGAACCAGGCCGGGTTACTACTATGAGTCACAGTTGCAATCATGGATTTGTCGTTTTCTTTTCTTCCAGTGGAAGAAAAGAAAAGGATCACTCGTGTGCTTTTCATTCTTTATTCGACAAGCCAAAGAGTCATTTGTATCACTTAACAACTATCGCTTTGAAATGGCTTCGCAAGCAGCACAAAGACGAATACTTTTAAAAGCATCAGATAAAGAAAACATAATTTTATAAGCAATACTTAAAGCTGCAAAAATGAAAGAACTTTTTATTCAATACGCTTTGTATAATAAATGGGCAAATGATAAAATAATGGATACCGTTTTACAAATGTCTTCTGAAATCACTGACAAACCTATTGAAAGCAGCTTTGGTTCTTTGCGTCTTACCATACTGCATCTGTGGTTTACCGAGAGTTTGTGGTGGCAACGGTTACATCTTACAGAAAAGATAGTTACACCGGCAAGTGACTCAAATATTCCACTCGAGGCTGTGTGTGATGGTTTGAAAAAGCAATCGTTGCAGTGGTATGAATGGGTTGTGAATGCAAAAGACCTCTATTTAAATCATGTATTTGCTTACCGAAATTCAAGAGGTGAAGAATATAAACAGCCGGTGTTTCAGATGTTGCTGCACCTTTTCAATCATCAGAGTTATCATCGAGGCCAGGTAATAGTAATGTTAAGGCAATCGGGAGTCAAAAAATTACCCAACACAGATTTTATTAACTGGAGCAGAAATAGAAAATAAATAACCGGTGCAGTTGATTATACTTCTCACTGATAAGTTGTGCATTGCTGAATATGGAACAAATAGTACAAGTGTGCGACGCAACGATGAATCATAGCAGCACTACTGCCCGGCTCATAAAAAATTACTTACTCATTTTTACATGCCGTTTGGGTAAAGGGAAAGTAAATGCAAGCGATAACAAAGCAGCATCTTATGTTTCGGGAATAATAAAAAATACCAGGAAAGGAACGAGCTTACAAATAACAAATGAACACACAGATGACTACAGATTCATTTAAAGTGACCATACACTTGGTATCAAGTCTTGATGGCTTTATTGCCAGCAAAGACAATAGTGTTTCGTGGTTTGAGACATCTGACTATTACGAGAAAAGAGTTGATGAACAGGATGCGAAGGAATTTCTCAAAATAATAGACTGCTATGTAATGGGTTCCCGGACTTATGAACACGCTTTGGAACTTTCAAAATTGTATGGTTGGGTTACGGAGATGTGCCGACTATTGTAGTAACTCATCGAAACCTGCGGATTGACAGAAAGAACATTACAGTTTACTCCGGCGACCTGAACAAACTTGTAAATGAACGGCTAAAACCAAACTATAAGAATATTTGGCTTGTCGGCGGCGCTATGCTTGCCAAAGATTTTATTCTTTTAAAATTAGTTAACGAAATAAGGCTATTGGTTATGCCTGTTATTTTGGGCGACGGAACACTGTTTTTTGATCATATCGGACAGCAACAGGCATTACATTTAAAAGACGTGACCGCCTACAAAAGCGGAATGGTAGAACTATGGTATGAAATAAGAAGAGAATAAGAATAACAAATGTTGCAACGGACAAAGAGAAACAAATGCCAATAACAAATAGACCATTTCGAATGGGTAATGCACGACCTGTTTCCATTGGTTTAGCATTACAGCTTGGCATTAGTTTCTAACATAATTAAAATCAGTGCACCAAAGCTCCAACAAAGGATTGTAGCAGTTGGGGGCAGCCAGTTATAACCGCAATACTTTTTCGTTAGCTGTAATTTCACAAGACTCAAATTGGTAGAAATCAAAATAAATGTTTGACCAGCTTAAAAATATTTTTGCGCTTACTAATGATAAATGGGCAGATTATATAAGCTGCTTTATACGTATTGAAGTTCCTGCAAAAACAGTTCTCTTAAAGGAAGGAGAAGTTTCAAAAAAAGTGTACGTGATTGAGAAAGGATGTATCCGTGCCTGGTTTAATAATGATGGCAAAGATGTAACATTTCAGTTCTTTTTTGAGAACGACACAGTGGCTTCTATTGAAAGTTTTAGAAAGAGAATTCCAGGTCTGGCAACCATTGAAACTATTGAACCAAGTGTTTTATGGTATGCTCATAAAAAGGATATTGAAAGAATTATCGCCGGTATAAATGAGGTTCCTGAATTAAGGGATAAGTTTATTGATGCGATATTTGAACGCACCTTCAATTACATGAAACACTTCTTTTCGTTTATAAAAGATACGCCTGCACAACGTTACCTCAATCTTATAAAAGAAAAGCCGCAGGTTGTAAAGCGCATACCGCAACACTACATAGCTTCTTACTTAGGCATCAGCCCGGTTCATCTTAGCCGCATAAAAAATAAGCTTGCCAACAAAAAATAATAGCTGCATTTGATAACAAATGTTATTGCCCCGCGCTGTACAGCCGGGTAATTTTGTTTTTCTATAATACGTAAGGGATAAAAAAAGCGAGTAGATTTTTTTTGAACCAGGCTGCATTACTACTATGAGTCAATCGTTGCGTCGCACTCGTGTACTTTTTATTCTCTATTCGACAAACCAAAGAGTCACTAATTTTTCCTTGACAAGTATAAAACAATCAAAAATGAAAGCAGCAGTAATTTATCAAAAAGGTGAGATGCCGCAATACGCAGATCTTTCTGAACCTATAGTTGAAAATGATGAACAACTTTTAATTTCAGTTAAAGCAGCAGCAATAAAACATTTAGACAAAAGCAAAGCAAGCGGAAAACATTATTCTGCCGAGACAGGTAATAAAACTGCTACAGTAATTGGCGGTGACGGCGTTGGTTTGCTGCAGGATGGCACAAGGGTGTATGCCTTGGGTGTTAGCGGAATGATTGCAGAAAAAGCGCTGATTGAAAAAAGCAGGATGGTAAAATTACCTGCAGGCATTGATGATAGTACAGCAGCAGCATTGCCGAATGCTGTTGCAGGTTCGGCCATGGCGCTCCGTTTCAGGGGCGGTATGCAAAAAGGCGAAACGGTTTTAATAAACGGAGCTACGGGATTTACAGGCAACATTGCTGTGCAGGTTGCAAAGCATTACGGAGCTAAAAAAATAATTGTTACAGGCAGAAACGAACAATCGCTGCAGGCATTATTAAAGTTAGGCGCAGATGAAATAATTTCTGTTAAGCAAACCGATGAACAATTTATTGCTCAATTAAAAGAGATACATACTCATACGCCCATTGACATAATCATCGATTATTTATGGGGGCATACGGCAGAATTAATTCTTGTGTCATTAAAAGGTGAGGGTTCTTTTACACACAGAACACGTTTCGTTTCAATCGGTGCAGTAACAGGAGATACCATTCAATTATCAGCAGAAAACCTGCGGAATGTTGACCTTCAATTGTCGGGTTCGGGTTTGGGAAGTTGGACAAAAGATGAGATGCAGAAATTATTCATTGAAATCATTCCCGAAATGTTTCAACTGGCTGCTGACCAAAAATTAGTAGCTGATACAATAAGTGTAGGTTTAAAAGACATTGAAAGATTGTGGGATATGGATGTACCGGATGGAAAAAGACTGGTGGTAACAATGTGACAAAAAATGCCACTACAACTGCACCTTCCTGCTAACGGGTAATGTTTGAATCCATACTTTGCCAGGTCCTCGTAAGGTTGCAAAAAATAATCCTTCTCCTCCAAAAATTGAGTTTTTGAGTTATTTTCCTCAGGCAACCAGAGAAGTTATCATACCCAAAGCTGGTGGAGGCGAAAGGCGGTTAGGCATACCAATACTGCTTGACAGAATAGCGCAGCAGGTGGTTGTGGACATTATAGAACCATTGGCAGAAAAGGAGTTTATAAGTAGTTTTTTTTGGTACCAGGCAGTAGAATAACTATGAAGCATCGTTGCGTCGCACTCTTGTACTTTTATGTATTCTATTGAGCCT
>CAXUMK010000161.1:0-2436 GCA_964251885.1 uncultured Segetibacter sp.
CAAAATCATTGGCTGAATTAAAAGAAACATAGCCATTAGAAGCTAGCTGCACTGCCTTTCCCGATACTCCTCCATCAACATAAGAAATAGTGCCATTATCGATGCCGAAGTTAGCTCTTATGCTATCTACAGCCATTCCATCCATTGCAGCGTAAAACTTTAACGGACCCCCTGGAGGATTTGCATCTTTTGCATAATCGGCCGGCAATGCAGGGCGATCCATTTTCTGGCAGCTTGTTAAACCCGCAACAATTGCTGTAATACCAATGGTAAATGCAGCTATCTTATTTTTAAAATTCATGATTTAGTTGTTTTTATAAATTACATACTCGTAATTACACAATATAGTTTTATCACCAATATTCTTTTGTTAAGGCCACTCCGGATTTTGCTTTAGAACGCCCCCAGATAAATTAATAGCCTGTTGAGGTATGGGATAATATCTTGCTCTATTGGTATAACCTAAGGGGCCAAGCACACTAACGGCATCTCCCCATCTAACCAGGTCATAAAACCTTCGTCCTTCCATAGCAAATTCAAAGCGCCTTTCATTCTTTATTGCAGTTCTCATTTGTCCCTGACTTTGAAAAGGAACTGGTACAACGATAGTACGCGAAGCACCGAGTCCACCACTCGCCCTATTCCTGATCAATTCAAGATTAACTGCAGCGGTTGCTCCGTCTCCCTTTTCGTTTGCAGCTTCCGCAAGCATGAGTATTACATCTGCATATCGCAATATTCTGTGATTGATCCATCGTGCATTTCCATTATTATTTATAAACCCGGTATAGGTGCGCATAGCGGGATCATTACCAGTATATAATTTTTTATTCCAGTATTTTTGAGCAAGTCCTCCTCCTGAACCATCAGGATTAGTATAAGGAGGTATGACAGCTCCAAACCCGCCTAAAGCAGTTCCGCCGTCGCTTTGCCCTGAGTATAAGATTGTTTTGGATTTTCTTGGATCAGTTGAGTCCCATGCGCTTACCAAACCTTGTGTCGGCACATTCCATCCCCAACCTAAATTCCACGCAACAGAAGCTCCGTTTTGCCGCACTTGCTGACTTGTTCCCCAGTCTGATCCAAAGTCTAATGCACTATTACCTTGCGCCCCTTGTCCAACAGTAGCCTGCATTTCAAATATAGACTCAGGTCCATTTTTCCCTGCTCCGGGAGTACCGTTTTTATATTCTCTCCAGATATCCGAAAAATCAGGATCTAACGTATACTGTCCCGAGCTAATCACTGCATTACAAAGCGTTATAACCGAATCCCAATTTTGCCTGAATAAGTAGGTTTCTGCCCATAGCGTATTAGCGGCTCCTTTTGTTAACCTTCCCGGATATGCCAAACCATAGGCTGAAGAATTTAAGGGTAATAACTGAGAAGCAGCCCTTAAATTAGAATCAATAAACGCATAAAGGGTAGCTACAGGGGATTTTGGTACGAGCCCATCGGTAGGATTAACTATTTTGAAATTTATCAATGGTACTTCTCCATACGTTTTCACCAGGTCCCAATAAGCATAAGCTCTGAAAAAACATGCTTCACCGACATTACGTAAAGAGGCCTGATCTGTAATTGTCGCAGTACCCACACTAGCTAAGGCATTATTAGCAGCATTAATCATTGAATAGTGATCGTTCCAGTATGTATTGGGTGCCCAGTCATCTTTACTGTAGTTATACGTATCATACTCCGCAATGATCTCCTTACCATCATTAATATCACTTCCTTTTGCTGCATCATCATCTCTTATGCTGTGAAAGTCAATCCACGGTAAAGTAGAAAATCCACCATAAGTAAGAATATTATACAATCCTAAAATCGAACTCTCTAATTGACCCTGGTGCAGGTCATCCAAAGTAGCTGTTAATGGTTTTCGATCGAGAAATCTGTTACAGCCAATAACCGTAAAAACCGTTGGAATAGCTACCAGTAAACTCCAAAGTATAATTTTATTCTTTTTCATGCCAATAAATTAAGATGTGTTAAAAAGTAATATTTATGCCTGCAGTACCTATCACCGGAATAGCACCTCCTGCATTATCATATCCAAACGCCGTTGCATCGCCGCCAAACTCAGGAGTATAACCTAGGTTATGCTTCCATGTTTTAAGGTTTTGTACGTTTACATAAATACGCAAATCTTTGATACTTGCTTTAGATAACATCGTTCTTCCAAAACTATAGCCCAATTGCAGGTTCCGTATTCTGACATAACTGCCATCTTCAATGTTATAAGTTGATCCATTGTAATTAAACCTGTCGCCCTGACCTAAAATAGGAACCCAGTTAGATGTGCCCGGTCCATGCCACCTTTCAAGTTTATCAGCAGAATAATTTACTCTCTGAAAAGGAGATTCAAGTGAACCCCATGTTCTAAACACATCATTTCCATAAACCCCTATTACATCAACCCCCAGGCTAAATCCT
>CAXUMK010000161.1:2446-6588 GCA_964251885.1 uncultured Segetibacter sp.
CCTTTATAAGTTAAATTTACTGATGTTCCGTAGGTAAATTTAGGTGTCGGATTGCCAATCACTTTTCTGTCATCTGCTGTAATCTTTCCATCACCATTTACGTCCTTAAATTTGAAATCCCCGGGTCTATAAGCTCCAAGAGAACTTGCATTGGCGGATTTTAATATATCAGCATAACTCTGGTAAATGCCTTCTACCACATATCCATAAAAAGAACCTATAGGTGAACCTGGCATTGTTCTGCTCTCTGCAGTGCCATTATTTTGAAACGATCTGGAGAGGAACCCTGTTGGAAGATCTGAGCTTAAGCTTAGCACTTTGTTTTTAAGAAAAGTAATATTTCCACCAATGTTAAGAGTTAAGTCTTTAGAAAAGCTTTGAACCCAGGAAGCAGTAAATTCTTCACCCCAGTTGCGTAAACTACCGCCATTTATCAGCTCATCCTTCAAGCCTATTGTGCCCCGGCTTACATAAGTCAATAAATTTTTGGTAGTCTTATTATAGTAGTTCGCTTCAAAATGCAAACGATTATGGAAAGCGTTTAATTCAACGCCGATTTCCTGTGCATCTACTGTCTCCCATTTTAAATTAGGATTTGGAATATAAGCCGGATCGGCAGCAGTATACACATTGGTTCCAAAAACAGCATGAGATCCTGTATTTAAATTAGGATAAAATGGGTAGTTTATGGGAGTACCATCAAGAGTTGATGCTGTTTGGTTTCCTAAAACTCCTACAGACCCTTTTAGTTTCAGGAAATTGAAGACGGTTTGGCTTGCCATAAATTCCTCTTTGGTTATATCCCATGCTGCTCCGACTGCCCAAAATTTTTGATTGCGGTTAGCTGGTGGAAGTCTTGAAGAAGCATCATTTCTGAACGAGGCGTTCAAAAAGTATTTGCTCTTGTAATTATACAATACCCTCGCTAACTCAGACACGGTTGAATATTCACTTTGACTTGAGTTGGCTGATGTATTCGCAGGATCCTGAAACCCACTGGTTATATACCAAAACCTTGGGTCATTTGGAATTGGGAGTGCAGTTGGTCCAGTAGCCTGGCTTGCTTTACCCTCTCTGTTGAAATTTCCGTAATAATATGTGGTAAAACCCCCGGTTGCTGTAATGCTATGATCACCGAAAGTTTTCTTATAATTCAACACGTGATCCTGCTGAAACTTGCGATAGCTTAAGTCATCTTCTTGGAAAGTAGTCTGCTGGCTGTACAAATAAGGTGTGTTGTTAACCGGATTATAAGCATAATAAAGAGGAGTATAATGTCTTATATTTACTGTGCTCATGTCAGCATAAAGGGTTGACCTGAACGTGAAATTCTTAAGGAAGCTAACTTCAACGTACACACTTCCCACGTTACGATATTCAACGCTCTTGGTTTTATTCCATTCGTTTTCTAACTGAACTAAAGGATTCACAACTCCCGAAGATTGAAGACCGACATTTAATCCGGAATACAGATCCATATTAAGACTATCAGCACCGTAAGGATTTTTTACATAAAATCTTTTAGTGCCTGCAGATACCAACGGCACGACTTTACGGGCATTATTTAACACATCAGTACCACTGGCAGTAACATCATACGGATTATTTTGCTTTGAAGAGTTTAGGTTTACTCCTAATTTTATTGCCTTGCTTATTTTCAGTTCATCACTAAAAGAAAGCTGAATTTTTTGTAACTGCTGGTGCTTGATAATTCCTTCATCATATATGAAGCCTGCGCCAAAAGTAAATCTGTTTCTTTCAGAGCTGCTGGAAATACTTAAATTGTTGTTGCTGAATTTTGCCGTTCTGGTCACTGCGTTAATCCAGTCAGTATTTGCTGTTAAGCCTGTATAATCGTAAGGAGTGGTAGTGGGGTTAGTAAGATCTTCTGCTCTTTCTTCTGCAAATAGTGTTTTAAACTGATCGGCATCGACAAGTTTTATTTTATCCACTAGTTTTTTAAAGCCGTAAGAAGTATTAAAATTAATATTTACCTGACCTGCTTTAGCTCTTTTTGTAGTGATAGCAATTACACCTGTAGCACCTTTAACACCAAAGATGGCCAAAGAAGATGGATCCTTTAAAATCTCGATAGACTCGATATCATTAGGATTGAGGTAATCAATATTGTCATTGAAAATTCCGTCAACAACATATAATGGATGTACCTGACCAATACTTACAGTACCACGAATTCGAATATCCGGCGCCTGTCCAGGATCACCCGAGTTTACTACCGATAGTCCTGCTACCTTTCCCTGCAAAGATGCGATAGGATTGGTATTAGGTTTGTCAGCGACTTCCTTTCCTGAAATTTTTACAATAGAGCCGGTAAGGTCTCTTTTATTTGCTGTACCGTAGCCAATTACCACGACCTGCTCCAATTGTGTGTTAGATGCTGCAAGAGATACAGAAATGCCAGTCTTTCCATTCACCTTTACTTCCTGATTAATATAACCTACAGAAGAGAATACAAGTGTAGCGCCTGTGGCTGCTGAAAGAGTAAACTTTCCGTCAGTATTGGTAGTGGTACCTTTTTTAGTTCCTTTCACACTTACACTTACACCGGTTAAAGGAGTATTATTTTCTCCGGTAACAGTACCTGTAACGGATGTTTCCTGAGCCGAAACATTAAAAGAAACAAAGATCAGTAAAACGGCAATCAGTTTCAGTCTCTGCTGAAACAGAAAAAAATTGTTTTTGGCAATTGTTAGAATTCGATTCATTTTTTTCTAATTAAAAGTAAAAACCCGTTAGGGTATTGGTTTGCGAATAAAAAACACTTAAGGGGAAAAGATTAAGCAGGATGCAGGTACTTCAGGTGCAGGAGCATATATTTCATACAGCATTATTAATAATAGTGATCCGGTTAACAACCGTTCAGGCATCATTAGACATGCAATGTATGCAATATGCTGCATTCCGATAACTTTTCGTTAACTATTTGAACACAACATTTTTCTAATGCTGCAAAAGAGAAGAAAAGAGGAAGATTTTATATTGAAATATAATCTATTCTTTTATAAGAAAATTAAAGGCAGACGTGAAAACGAATAGTATAATCAATATTAAAATGATAGCTGATAACCTATTTTGACGCCTTCTCCACTTTCTTAATTCCCTGCTTATCGTCATTTTTAAATGAATTTTTGAAAAGTGGAAAAAAGTAATGGAGTTCCATTCTTTTTCATATTTATAAAAAAAAATAAGCTTTATCAGGAAGATAGTACACAACAATGCTGTAAGCAGCATATTACCTAAAGCAAGCAGTTCGCGAATATTACTCATATATTGCAAGTATCGCCTGATAGAAGGCAAAAAAAGTGCCTGACAGGTTGATAGTATATCTGGTTGTGTTCATACTACCTATTATGAAAAAAAAGAAAGCATAACTCACTTAAAACAATCGTAACTCTTCTTTTTTGTAGAAGGATTGAAAAAGAACGACTCCCCCTTTTGCTTCAACATTTAGTAGAATTATCACCTCAAAAACTCGTTGCCAATAAAGCTTTGTCTTATTTATGAGAAATAATTGCAGATCCGCGCTTTTCAGATTTTCAGAAGCAGCCGTTAATTGAATGGTACCGTCTTTTTGAGTAGATTAAATGACAGCAAGCGCCAGACCGTTAAAGGCTTTGCGCTCCATGCTCTTCATATTCGTTTTGTCCTGCGGATTGCCGTTATCAGTGCCCGTAACCCATAAGCATGCTTGCCTGCATGATGCCCGTTGATCCACACATCCTGGTTAACAATTAAATTTGCTTATCTAATTGAGTCTACTACTTTTGTGGACTTATGATCATGTTATTACCTCATAATCGTAATTTTGCGGCATCCTTTGCGATGTGTTGTTGTATCTGCTAATCTACCGTTACCAGGCATCTCTTTTTGTATCATTCTTTCATTTTTTACCTATAAACTTTCAATCATGAGCAACCATCTTCATTTTGAAACTCTTCAATTGCATGCCGGACAGGAAATAGATCCGACAACGAAATCAAGAGCAGTCCCCATTTACCAGACCACTTCTTATGGTTTTGCAAACTCTCAGCATGCTGCCAACCTTTTTGGACTTAAAGAGTTTGGTAACATTTACACCCGTATTATGAACCCGACCACTGATGTTTTTGAAAAAAGGATTG
>CAXUMK010000161.1:6598-12386 GCA_964251885.1 uncultured Segetibacter sp.
TCGGGACAGGCTGCACAATTTCTGGCGCTAACCAATATTATGCAGTCGGGCGACAACTTTGTAAGTACTTCTTATTTATATGGCGGCTCTTACAACCAGTTTAAAGTTGCATTTAAACGTCTTGGTATCGAAGCCCGTTTTGCCGATGGTGACGACGCTGAAAGTTTTGTAAAATATATAGACAAAAACACCAAAGCCATTTATCTTGAAACAATAGGAAATCCGAGACTAAACATTCCTGACTTTAAAAAATTTACATCACTTGCTGCAGACTACGACCTGCCCCTGATCGTTGACAATACATTTGGCGCTGCCGGTTATCTTTTCCGTCCGCTTGAGCATGGAGCGAATGTAGTAGTTGAGTCGGCAACCAAATGGATCGGCGGTCATGGAACAACCATTGGCGGAGTGATTGTAGACGGCGGCAACTATAACTGGGGCAATGGAAAATTTCCGCAGTTTACAGAACCATCTGAAGGCTACCACGGATTGATCTTCTGGGACATTTTTGGTGAAGGCAATCCTTTGGGACTACCTAACATTGCTTTCGCTATACGGGCCCGTGTAGAAGGCTTAAGAGATTTTGGTACTTCGCAAAGCCCGTTTAATTCTTTCTTATTGCTGCAGGGCATCGAAACGCTTTCGCTTCGTGTGCAACGCCATGTTGATAATGCACTGGAGCTCGCAACCTGGCTGTCAAAACATGAGCAGGTTGAATTTGTAGATTACCTCGGTTTAAAGGAGAGCCCTTATTACGACCTTGCGACCAAATACCTGAGCAATGGCTATGGCAGCATTCTAAACTTTGGTGTTACCGGAGGCAAAGAAAATGCATCCAAATTTATAGACTCTCTAAAATTAGCCAGCCACCTTGCAAATGTAGGCGACGCCAAAACACTCGTTATAGCTCCTGCGTCTACCACTCACCAGCAGTTGAGCGACGAAGAGCAATTAACTGCAGGTGTTCAGCCCAATCAAATTCGTGTAAGCGTAGGCATAGAACATATTGAAGATATTAAAGCTGATTTTGAACAGGCCTTTGAAAAAGTATATGCTAAAGAGTTAGTTGCATAAAGCTGTTTTGAGTTGTATACTAACGACGTATAAAATGTGCAATTAATTTTTTTGAGCCAAACTGAATTGCTACTATGAGTCATCGTTGCGTCGCACACTTCATCTGAAGGTACTTTCTTCAGCAAAAGAGAGCCGTCATTGCGGGGAGGAACGACGAAGCAATCCCCTTCAATAGTAAGTCTGCTTAAGCACAATGAAATTTCTGCGTACCTGCCAATGACACATTTTTAAAACCACTGTACTTTAATTACTTTTGCATTAATATTAATTTTAATATTAATAAATTTCCCCAAAACCCTAGCACTGAAATAAGCAATTTTACAGTGTCATGTTCAAAGAACTTTGGGAACCAAAAATCAATTACTCGCAATGACGAACGACTTGGTGCGTTCCGATCGTCATTGGCAGGAGGAACGACGAAGCAATCCCCTTTACAATCAACTTGACATTTGGTTGAAGGATTGCTTCGCCAAACTGAGCAAAAGAATCGTAATGAAACAACCATGAAATGCACCCTTACAAACTGATAAGGTGTCCAGTATAAATAAACTAAATAGTGAAAACTGAAGTTGCCCAACGATTTGCTGATAAAGTGATTGCGACGCAACAATGCTGCTATGGAAACTGATGCTGGTATCATACAACAAAACGTGAAAAGGAAATTACCTGCAAAAGACAATACCAGGAATTGAACTGCATATAAACTTCTCTATTTATGCCATACAATACTTTTTATTTTAAAGGCCGGTTTACGCTTGAAAGTGGTCATACACTCGAAGGTTACCACCTCGGCTATCACACTTATGGAGTATTGAATGCAAAAGCAGACAATGCAGTTTGGATTTTTCATGCACTTACTGCAAACAGCGATGCTGCAGTATGGTGGAGTGGCCTTGTGGGAGAAGGCAAATTGCTGGATCCAGAAAAGTATTTTATCGTATGTGTAAATATGCCGGGCAGTTGCTATGGCAGTATCGGACCGCTGGATACAGTACCTGCAAAAGCGCAGCCATTTTATCACGAGTTTCCGTTCTTTACCACAAGAGATATGGTAAAAGCCTATCAGCCATTAAAAGATATGTTGGGCATCAAAAAAATTTACATAGGCATTGGTGGTTCTATGGGCGGTCAGCAATTGCTTGAGTGGGCAATTGAAGAACCTGCCCTTTTTGAGTACATCATTCCGATAGCCACCAATGCCTTTCACTCGGCCTGGGCAAAAGCTTTTAATGCATCGCAGCGATGGAGCATAGAAGCAGATGCCTCATGGCCTGAGCAACGGCCTGACGCAGGAATTGAAGGGATGAAAATTGCCAGAAGCATCGCCTTACTCTCTTACCGGCATTATGAAACTTACGGGATCTACCAGGCTGAAAGCAGCACCGAAACGCTTGAAAATTACAAGAGCGAATCTTATCAAAAGTACCAGGGTGAGAAGCTTGCGAAAAGGTTCAATGCCTTTAGCTATTACAAACTGCTGCAGAGTATGGATGCGCATAGTGTAGGGAGAGCAAGAGGCGGAATCGAGAACGCTCTACAGCAAATAACGGCTAAGACATTAGCGATAGGAATAAAAACAGATATTTTGTTTCCCTTTAGCGAACAGCAATTCTTAGCTGCCCATATTCCGGGAGCGCAGTTTTCACTCATCAATTCCATCTACGGCCACGATGGGTTTTTATTAGCTGCAACTGCAATTGAAGCACTTGTATCCGTTTTCATACAACCCGAAACTTCTGAAGAAAAGGTTTTATTGGCTGGGGAAAATTTTGATGAAAGCAACAAAAACTATAGTCGTAAGTGATACAATCCATACAATTACTTCCCAATACAAAACTTACTAAATATGTAATCCAACTGATCTTCATTTGTAATCTCACCTGTGATTTCACCTAAATAATGAAGACAAGTTCTTATATCGAGCGAAAGCAAATCACCTGAAATGTGCATTTTCATTCCCTGTTGTATATCAAGTAACGAGTGATGAACGAGTCTTAAAGTCTCGTAATGCCGTGCATTCGATACTATAGTACTTTCGGCCTTGAGGCTGCCGCCAATTACCTCGTCAACCAATCTTTGTTTCAAAACTTCAACATTTTTTTTGCTGCCTGCCGAGATGTATAAGATATTGATGTTTGAAAATTTTTCTGCAAGATCATTATCAGAACTTAAGTCAATCTTATTTCCAACAAGCAAATGGTGAATGTTCTTCTCTTGCATCTCGTGTATTACTACCTGCAGTTCTTCTTTATTAATTTCATTTACGTCAAAAAGATATATTACTACATTAGCCTGAGCCATTTTTTCAAGGCTTCTTTCTACGCCAATGCTTTCAATAACATCATGGGTATGTGTTCTTATTCCTGCAGTATCAATCAAACGGAATAATATTCCATCTATGTTAAGCACTTCTTCTATTGTATCTCTGGTAGTGCCGGCAATATGGCTTACTATTGCCCGGTTTTCATTTAAAAGAGTATTTAACAGGGTGGATTTTCCCGCATTTGGTTTCCCAATAATGGCAACCTGAACTCCATTTTTGATAACATTGCCTAATTTAAACGAAGTTAAAAGTTCAGAAGTCATTTTTTCTGCAGCGTTTATAATAGAAAACAACTGGCTTCTGTCAGCAAATTCTACATCTTCCTGGCTAAAGTCAAGTTCCAGTTCAATTAAAGCAGAAAAAGTAAGTAATTGATCGCGCAAATGTTTGAGAACAGAAGAAAAACCACCCTTAATGTTTTGTAAAGCATGCTTGCTGCTTGCCTCTGTATTGCTTGCTATTAAATCAGCAACAGCTTCTGCCTGCGTCAAATCCAGTTTTCCATTAAGAAATGCTCTCTGGGTAAATTCTCCGGGCTTTGCCATTCGCCCACCTTCATGAGTAATTGCAGTAATGATTTTTTCTAAAATGTACGGCGAACCATGAGAAGAAATTTCTACAACATTTTCGCCTGTATACGAAGCGGGCTGCCTGAATAATGAAATTACTACCTGGTCTATTTCGTTACCCTTATGTTTTAATATACCAACATGCATCGTATGAGAGCTACATATTGTAAGGTCTTTTGCAGTAAAAAGGGTATTCACAATATCTATTGCATTGCTTCCGCTTACTCTTACAACGCCAATAGCTCCAATTCCCTGCGGGGTGGCCAGTGCAACTATGGTATCATCCCATCCTGATAATTTTCCTAACATTTCTGTTGTTTATTTAGAATTTCATTCCACAGTTTTAGCTATACTGAATGCATAAAAAAGTAAGTAGAAGTTTTTGAACCGGGCCGAATCGATACTATGAGGCATCGTTGCAATCATGGATTTGTCGTTTTCTTTTCTTCCAGTGGAAGGAAAGAAAAGGATCACACTTCTACTTTTAATTCTTTATTCAACAGGCCAAACAGACACGGGTTTATCCTTTAAAAACTATAAGTGTGATTAGTGTTCGTTATAGCTTTTTCAGGCACAAACAAAAAATCCTCCGTTTTACGGAGGATTTTTGTTTGTATTCTTTAATAACTTATTCTTCTGCAACCTGGAAAGTTACATACTGAATTGCTTGATAAATTACATTTCTGCCATTCTGAACTGCAGGTTCCCAGGCTGGTCCTTTTTTAATAACCTTTACAGCTTCAGGGCCGCAACTGGGGCAAGCTTTTGGTACTTCAATAGCAGTAACATTACTAATACCACCAGTCTTATCTACAATAAACTGAACCTTTACTGTATAATTACCTGTAGGTGCGCCATCTTCGGCAGCTACGTTTGCGTTTAGATTTCTTTCAAGATATTTTTTCCATCCATCCATACCACCAGGAAACTTTGCTTCCTTTTCAACTTTGGTAAATACCTTGTCATAATCTTCTTCCTGCTTTTTAGGCGCTTCTACCACACCTGTACCCTGCTCAACCGGCGGAGCAACAAAGCCTTCGTCTTTCTTACCTTCCTGGTTAATGGTACCAATTTTTGTATCCTCCAGTTTTTCCTGCGGTGGTGGCGGTTCTTTCACTTCCTCATCCTTCACTATTTTAGGAGGAGTAAATTTAGTGATTTCAACCTTTGGAGGTTCGGGTTTTGGTGGCGGTGGCGGAGGTGGAGGTTCCGGCTTTTTTTCTTCTTTCTTAATATCCTCTAACTGCACGTCTTGTACGATAATTTTATTTTTATCGTTGTCACCACGGTTAGCGATCACCTGACTAAGAAAAAATAACAGGCATATAAGCGCCATAGCAGCAATAGCTATCACTATCCTCCTGTTGTAAGTTTTTCTTAATTCATACGCACCATAATCCTTATTCTTACCATCAAATAAGATGTCAAGGAAATCGGCGTTCATAATTTTGTTGATGTCCATTGTTTATGTCTTTAAAGTGTGTTTGAAGTCACCTATTTACCCTTATCAGATATGCTTACCACCTGACCTTCTACATCTGAAATATCAACAAGTGCATAACGGGTTATAGCATTTATAGTCATTTCATCAAGTATATCTACTACATCTTTATAAGTAGACTCATTACCAGGTTTAATTACTATAACAAGATCATCTGTAGGAGTATTTCTCTTCTTACTTATTATTTCACTTCTTATCTGTTTCATTGTGCTACTTTGAAGATTTGTAGCATTTGGAGCTAACTGACCTTCATAATAGTAAACACTATGATTCTTTCCCAATAATAAAGTTAAAGCACCACTTTCTTTTGCTTTATTCTGC
>CAXUMK010000162.1:0-7436 GCA_964251885.1 uncultured Segetibacter sp.
AATGAACAAAAGTACAAGTGTGCGACGCAACGATGTAAAATAGTAGTAATGCAGCCGGCTCCAAAAAAAAAAACTGCACATTATGCGGCCGAAGTATAATACAAAACAGGGGCGGCGTTACTGCCACCCCTGTAATTACTTTATTTCAGGTCACTTTACTCGCACAGTACCGGCAGCGTCGTTTCGCTTTCTCCATTACTTACCTTTAACTGATAAACCCCTTTACTTACCGAGGCTCCCAAATTAATTGTTTGTGCTGCCGAACCTCCCACATGCTCAATGGTTCTGCTAAGCAACTTTTGGCCTAATCTGTTAAACAGCTCGACTAAATAAGTTCCCTTTGGCTCATTATTCAACTGAAGAGTTACCGTCTTATTTGTCACAGGGTTTGGATATAGCGTAATGTCACCTTTATCGTTACCTAATTTAACTTTTACCACTGCGCTGTATTTTACGCTGCCCGATTTTAAAACTGCTTTTATCCTGTAAAAATTATTACCGGCTAACGGAGTTGCATCAAAAGAACTGTAACTGGCTTTACCGGCTGCGGTTACGGAAGCAATTTTTGTAAACAGTTGTCCGTTTTCTGATCTTTCTACATCATAATGATCGATATTGCTTTCTGTTGATATAAACCATCCTACCAAAATGCCTGCGTTTTTCTGCACTGCATTGATACCGGTGAACTCAACAGGCAAAGTGCCACTCGTTTTAAAGATAATTCTGAAACGCGATGCATTGGCCGAAGCTTTATCTGCAGTGATGTCAAATGCAACTTTTGTAGTCGAAGACAGGCTTACCGGGGTGGATGTTTTCAGGTAAGCATCTTCGAACCAAGCATTCTCTAAGCCGGAGAAAGCAGAAGGAACAAATTCAAACTCATATCCTCTTGCGGTCGTATTAGTCAGGTTCAGGAACAACGTGTCGCTTACGTCTGCCATAGGTCTTCTTTCAATTGCAAGCAAACTACCATCTCTTTGCATGGCAAGGTTCTCATTGATGTTGGTCATTTTTGCACCGTCTTCCATGTCAGTTTTAGCAGAGAAGCCGGCATTGAATTCTGCCAGTACTCCGTCTGCAAGAGTTGTTGTACCACCTGCGTCTTTCAGGTACAGGTTTGTACGTAATACCTCACTGCTGCCGTCGCCGGTTCTAAAGCCTGCGTTGGTTTCAACTGTAGATTTATTGCTTTCACTAAAGGTAACAGCAGCCGCGCCTGTAGAAAGAGTTTGCACAAAGAAAGCCTGGCTGGATTGTATAATACTTGTTTGTGAACTTGGCGGAGTAACGGTATAAACGCCGTTATTATCACCGTCATCTACCAATACATACCCTCCTACTGTATTTAAAGAAGGATCCCATGCATAAAATCTTCTGGCAACAAAAGCTCTTCCCAATTTATCAAAGTCAACAGGAGAAGCATACGGGTTACCTATAAGGCTAAAATTATTGACGAGGTTTGAGGCTGCAAAAGTTTGTGTTCCTGTTTGTAAGGCACCTTTCGCTGAGAGTGTGGTTATATTGCTGTTTGGAGGAGTAAGGTTAGCCGGAGTTCTGTCACCTCGAACAAAAAGGAAATAACCTTTATTGGCCGCGCTGCCCGAAGTACCTGATAAGCCAATGTTTGTATTGATAACAGGAACCAATAACTGAGTAGCTGTATTGAAAGAATCTAAAGAATAATTTTTGCCGTTATCAAGCCCGTTGCCACCGGCGGGTCCGGTTATATATGTACCGATGCCTGCTGTACTTACTCCACCGTTTTGCCATGCCTGGTAAATGGTATTTGCACTGCTGAGAGGGGCAGTAATTAAACGCCATGCACGCCTTGATGGAACATAACGATCAACTATCACACTTCCTGTAATGGTACCGGTTGAAGTACCAACCGATGCAGTTCCGGCTGATGTTGATTTTATTTTCATACTTCCACCCGATTGAATGGTCAATGTGCCATTAACTGCAATATCAAATCCTGCTCCGTCATTAATGAACAAAGTATCACCGCTGTTTACTGTGACTACGCCTCCGCTGTTTATGGTAGTCTGATCAATAGTAACATTTGCAGTTACGGTTACTGTATCCAAATTAAGAATAGTGATAAGATTTGCATTGAAATCGGGAGTAAGTGTAGCTGGATGATAAGTAACATTGTCTGTTGAACTTTCCCAGGTAGAAGTGCTGTTCCAGTTACCGGAAACAACTGAGCGGAAGTAGTCTGTAATGTTAGAAGGAATGACTGATGCCGCATTCAGTACTTGTCTAATCCTGCGGTTAACTACATCAGCTATGTATACAGAAGTACTGTAAATATACACGTCTGAGGGACTATTCAACTGTGCAGCAGTTGCAAGGCCTCCGTCTCCTGAAAAGTTTGCTGTTCCTGTGCCGGCAACAGTAGAGTAAATACCTGAAGGAGTAACCTTGCGGACTATATTACCATTACCGGTCGCTACTATCAGATTGCCTATTTCATCCACAGCTATACCTTGAGCGTACCCTATTGCACTGCCGGTTATGTTAGTAGTTCCATCACCTGCTACAGTAGATATAGTATTTGTTATTAAATTAATTTTTCTTATTCGGCGATTGTTACCGTCAGCTACATACAGAGAATCTCCCCTGACAAAAACATCAACGGGATTATTCAAGGTGGCAGAAGCTGCACTTCCCCCGTCGCCTGTAAAATTTGCAGTTCCTGTACCTGCAAAATCAGAATGTACACCGGCAGGAGTAATTTTTCTTATTTTATGAGTATTGCCTGTGGCTACGTAAATATTCCCGGTTGCATCCACTGCTACACCCGCTGTAAACCCTATTCCGTTGCCTGTTGTATTAGTAGTTCCATCTCCTGCAACTGTAGTAATGATATTTGTAGATAAATCTATTTTTCTAATGCGGCGGTTAACCAAATCAGCTACATATAAAGAATTTCCGGCGATATAAAGATCACTTGGGTCATTTAAGGTAGCTGAAAGAGCAGGGCCGCCATCACCTGAAAAATTAGCTGTACCTGTACCCGCAAAATCTGAATGAACACCGGCAGGAGTTATTTTTCTTATTTTATGAGTATTGCCGGTTGCGACATAGATATTCCCATTCGCATCCACTGCTACTCCCTGGGTAAACCCTATTCCATTGCCTGTTGTATTAGTAGTTCCATCTCCTGCAACGGTAGATATAGTTTGTGCCTGCACATTTCGCAAAAAGACAAGAAAAAAAGACAGGAAGATAAATAGGAAACTTTTAAATAAAGAAGAAGACAATAGTGCTGTAGAATTTCTATTAATGCTGTTACTGCCGGAAGGCAAGTAAGTCGTTGTTGACTTTTGTTTGTAAAAATTTTTCATACTGAATATTAGATATTTAGAATACTGATGAGATAAAAATTGAATTAATATTATTCATACGATAGAAAGAAACATGGCTGCTGAAACGAACCTATATTTTAAGCAAAATGAAATACTTGCTTTACTGTAAATTTTAAAAACCGGTGTAATAAAGAATCCAGTGATACCGATTATCAATTTAGAATATAATTAATTCCGCGAAGGAAATATACCTTGTAAAGCAATAATGAAATACACACACAAGTAAGGCTGGATATTGGGATGAGGCTGACTTCCTCCTATTGTACTAACTGTACCAGAACTTAATGTAACATCTAACGGACCCGTATTATAAGTTGAAACCGGGTCACCGGTGCTGGGCACACTGGCAACGGCAAGAGAGGCATTTGCCGGAGATGCCGCCGTACCACTCTCTTTACTTGCGTTGATAAGGTGATTATGAGCAGGCATTTGCTGCTGGGTCAAGGTAACGTTTTCCGTTCCGCCTAGCTGCCCCTGAACATAGGGTGACAGCCCCGTTCCCTGTCCTGGATGTATAGGAACCCTTGATCTAAGATCAGGTAGAGCGAAAGTAGTTGTACCATTTCCTCCGTAAGTGGTACCAAGAAGCGAAAACAATGCAGTATTTTGAGCGATAGACATTACCTGTCCGTTACAGAATGCCCATCCACGAGGTGCATAATTGAAACCTACCATTTTAATTTCTCCTACAAAAGGGTCTGACATATTTTGAATATTAAAGTGTTATAAAAAAAGAGCGAGATAAAAGTATAAAAATTAAAATGTAGTAACAACATTTTTAAAAGGTAAAAGAATTAATACGATACCCGCAAGTAAAGCTGAAGATGAATATTGGTTTGATGATGACGTGATTGCGACGCAACGATGATGCTATGAAAACTGATGCTGGTATCACTTAAACTTCTATACATTCCAGTGCATTAAATAACGTAGATTATTAGTGCTGATGACCTTGAAGCCAAGACGAATATATAATTCCATAGCACGGTTTGAAGTCTCCACATGTAAACTTACCGGTTGTTTTTTCGAAGCAGCATACGCAAGTATCTGCAGTAAAATTTTTTTACCAATTCCCTTATTTCTCCACTCCGGCAAAAGAGTTATATCGATAATGCGCATACTGTTGTCTTCGTATTTTTCATCGAGGTAAAGTCGACCTATTGGTTTGTTATTCTTTAGTATTATCCCAAAAAAAGCGGTTGTATAGTGGTTTAAATAATAACTGTGCTGCGCAGTGAACTGCATTCTTAAAAAATTCTCTTTCTGCAAATCGCTCCAATCTTTCATCAATTCCATTTCAGATGCCCGGGTGCTGCAATAGATACTGTAAAGCAATTCATCATCTTTTTTATTAATGATGCGAAGAGAGAGGTTATTGCCGGTTAGTTGAAAACTCATAGAGTTGTGATTTCTTTTTAAGTTTTATTTAATTCATTTCCTAACAAAAAAGATTTCTTCCAATAAAGATGCTGCCCCAAAATTTAAGTTAGCGATTTACCGTTGTAAACTTTTGTATGAAAACTCACTTTAAATATTTACTTTAACGGTGAATTGTAAAAAGTTAATATCCCCTCATAAAATCAGTAAAATGCAAAACCGTAGAAAATTTTTACTTCAAACTACTTTGGCTGCAGGTTCATTTGTGTTTTTAAAACCTTTAAAAGCCGCTGCTTTATCACCAGCCAATACATCGCTTTCTGCAGAAAAGTTAACTATTTTACATTTGAACACGCTGCAAAAGCTGTCTCAAAAAACATCTCTTCTGCCTTTACCAAACAAGTTACCGGCGTTATTCAAAAATAGAAATTCTAATACCTTATTGTTAAGTACCGGAAATAGCATGGGTTCAAAAAGCGCTTCCAAAGTGCAGCATATTGAAAAACTAACCAGGTTAAAAAGAGCCGGATGCGACGCAATTGTTCCCAACTGTAAAGACCTCGAAAATGGATTTCCTTATTTTACAGAATTGACAGATGAATGTAAGTTAACATCGCTGGCAGGCGATAATCATCAAACAACTGATGGCAATATATTGCCTTACCATGTTACTATGAAGGGAAATATAAAAGTCGGGATCATTGGTAATGGTTTATTAAACCAGGGCAAATTCATAAACAATGAGGTGGAAGAAATTGCTTTCAGACTTAATAAAACTGCTGAATTTTTGAAGACTAATCACGACTGTAATTTAATTGTTTCAATGAACCCTTACAACAGCCATTCAAACACATGCCATAAAACCGAAGAGAAAGAACTTGCTGCATTAACAAAAAATATTGACGTAATAGTCAGCAGCAACAGCACTCAAAAACATGCAGTAACCTATATTGTAAAGAATGCTTTACGCCATGAAATCGTTTTAAATTACGAGGGAACTGATAGTCCTTATTTAAAAGGCATAGACATTTCTCTTAACAGCAAAATGGAAAAAACGAATTTTGCTCTTCGGCGTTTTGTATAAAGGTTTATCTCCAACTAATTCAAGTCTTTATAAAGTTTCTTATTACATGCTTCTTATAAATCAACTAACTTCTTTTCTTAAAGAAATTGGTCTTGAAATTATGTATGAAAAAATTCAGCAAGGCACTTTTTTGCCTGGACTGTGTATTCAGGACGGGGCTTTAATTATTGATAAAGAGCAATTGTTGTATCCCGGTGATATTCTACACGAGGCAGGTCATCTTGCTGTTATGCCACGTGCTATCCGCATTGCAATGAACGATAATCTTGGTAGTAATCCTATTCACCAGGGTGGCGAAATGATGGCGATTGCATGGTCGTATGCAGCATGCATTCATTTAAACATCGACCCGCATATTGTGTTTCATGAAGACGGTTATAAAGGAGGAGGTCATGCACTTGTAGAAAATTTTACAGAACGAAGATTTATAGGTGTTCCCTTATTGCAGTGGTGCGGAATGGCTTATGATGATAAAAAAGCAAAAGAGATGAATGCAAAACCTTATCCGCACATGATAAGCTGGCTTTGTCATCAAAATAATTACATTGAAGCAGAGGTTGAATGATTTTGCCATTGCTTATTTTTTTATCATTGCTTCAATAACTATTTCATTTTTTTATACCAACTGCAGCATTTCATAGCATCATCGTTGCGTCGCATTTCGTTCATCTGCAAATCTCATTGCAGCTTTTCTCAAGGTGTATTGAAAAACTAAAGCAGCAATAACTTTTATTAATACTGTTGTTGAAAATCTGAATAAAAATAGGCAAGTGAGGTGAGTGACACAGCGATGCGAAAGAAGTTATGTAGCCTTACAGATGTAATCTCAACTTCTCAATTTGCTCATACAGGTTTTCGAGATGGCTCATATTTGCACTTGTAACGGGCAGGGCAGGATATTTTTCTGCGAAAATCTCTTCACCTTTTTTACCATGATATCGGCTTCTTTCTGCAACCATTTCTTTATCAGCTTCATTTAATTCCATTCCTGTAAATCCTGCTATTTGTTGCATGGTGTCACTTATTCCCTGGTTATAATTAATAAGCAAAGCGTTTTGGTCTGCAGCGATAATATCAATAATAACCTCGTAATATTTTTCAAGCACAAGAGACATATAGTTATCAGGATGAGTATTATTGAGAAGCTCTTCATCAAAACCAAAAACGGCGGGTTCAATAACACCGCGAACAGCATGCATACCTTTTTGCCTTTGCTGCGAAAAAAGCACTTCAGCAGGTTTTCTATATAAAATAATAAATGGCGTTGAAGGATATAAAGCCCGTAATTGTTTATAGAATAAAAGATGCCAGCTATCCGTTTTTATAAACATCCTTCGCTCTTTCCCATTCCTTTTTGCCCCGTAAAATTTAATAGCTGCAGCCAAAGCGCTGTTCAATGTTTTTTCATCTGATGGATGCTTAAACGGCATTCGCAGGATGTCGTCAAAAAAGGGTACTTCAGAAAGAGAGATATTTTCTGCACGTAAACCAAGCGCCTGCGAAACCAAGGTAGAGCCGCAGCGGGATACATGAAAGATGAAAGCAGTTGGTTCAACACTGTCAATTGCGTGTGACCATTGTGTAAGCGCCTCTGTTTCACTTAC
>CAXUMK010000162.1:7446-12325 GCA_964251885.1 uncultured Segetibacter sp.
ACAGATTTATATGGTTTTGAATTTTCGGCAAGTCTTCTGCACTTTGCAATTGTGTCGTCAAAAAAGGGATCCGTAAAGGGTTGGTTATTTACATACAGCCAGCGAACCAATATTTTTTCCGCATCATAAATAAGCTTGTACGGAAGCCAGCAATGCAATAAGTTTTCTATCGAGTCAGGCATTGTGTAAGTTTAATTCAATTTCCATCTGGCTTGCCAGATTGTTAGCCGTTTCTGTATTTTGTTTTCTCAATTCCCTGATAATCATTTTTAATTCATCCGTTTTATCGGGCTCTTTTGACCAGGTTATTTCTGCTGATAGAAAAATTGTTTCCAGCCACTCGTTTACTTTACAATCTATAACAAGATGAACCCTGTCTGTTTCACCAAAATTAGAAACGCGGTGCGGAAGATTTGCATTCATATACCAGCATTCCCCTTCCTTCATAACCACCTGTTTATGCTCCACATAAAACTCCACTTGTGGGTTAGTGATCAACGGAAAATGCAGTCGTGCTTCACCTTTTTCAAAAGACAATTCCGCATCGCGGTGTTCTTTGATCAATGCTCCTCTTTTCAGGTTCAATAACCTTACTGACATTACATCACATTTAAAAGACTGCACCAGTTTTTTTATTGAAGGATAGTTTTGCATAAGTTCAGTATCCGCAAAAGTTTCGTTGCCGTGGTTGTCAGGTGTAATGGTGTCCGCCTTTCCTCCCGGAGATCGTAAAGCAATTACTGTCCATTCACCAGTGTAATGAGCGGTATTAAAATGTGGCTTGCCGGTGCTTGCATTCAGCCTGACTTCTTCCTGTGCAGCCATGATATCAATTGGAAGCGGAAGTTTTGCGTAAGCAATTACCTGGTTCAATTCTACTTTTTTAAAGTTGAAATATAAGAAGTATCGAATAATAAACTACACCAATAAAATGTTTATAAAATTGTAATTTCATTTCTCAACTAATATACTTACAAAGCTTCACAAATTTTATAATGGCCACGGGATACAAGCGACTCGCCGGCTTGCAGAATAAAGAATAAAAAGTACAAGAGTGCGACGCAAGGCTGTCTCATAGTAGTAACTCAGCCCAGTTCAAAAAAATCTACTGACTTTTTCATCCATTAAATTATATGAATACGGGTGTGAACATATTGGCAGAAAGCAGTGAAACAGGTGCAACAGGTATTTACCATTTAAAACGATTGTGGAGTAAAATAATGGCAGGTGGTAATGCCGACCAGTCCGCAGCCGCTGAAGCTGCGCTTGATACTGCACTTTTAAATATACTAAGCATAGGACTATTGCCTGCATACAATTTTTTATATGAAAAGCGACCTGATTTTGAGACTTTTGAAAAATGGGTGGCTTCCCATCACAATGGTCTCATTCCCGACAAAGTTGTGCAGGAGTGTAATGCTTTGTTTATATCGACAAAAAAAGAAACTTCAACAATAACAGAGAATGTACTTTCGGCAAATGACTTCGACTTCTGGAACACGCATGGATATGTAATTGTAAGAAATGCGATATCACAGGAAGATTGCGCAGCCAGCCGCAATGCTATTTGGGAGTTTTTAGGTATGCATGAAAATGAACCGGCGAGCTGGTACACTGCAACTGAAGACATGCAGGGTATTATGGTAAAACTATACCGTCATCCCATATTGGATAAAAACAGGGCTTCTCCTGTTATCCGGAAAGCTTTTGAACAAATCTGGAGACGCACTGATCTCATAGTCACTACCGATAAAACAGGCTTTAACCCTCCTGAAACGGCACATTTTAAATATCGCGGAACCGGGCTTCATTGGGATGTAAGCCTGGCCCCGCCAATACCTTTTGGTGTACAGGGAATTTTATACTTAACGGATACAAAGGCAAACCAGGGTGCTCTTACACTTGTTCCTGGTTTTCATCATAAACTGGAACAATGGCTTGCTGATTTGCCCGCTGACAGGCATCCCCGTAATGAAGACCTGACTGTATTTGGCCCCGTGCCCGTTGCTGCCAATGCAGGTGACTTTATTATTTGGAACCATGCGTTGCCGCATAGCAGCAGTCCCAATACTGCCGATACGCCACGTATTGTACAATACATGTACTGGTATCCGCCCATGCAGGAAATGCAGCAGAAGTGGATTTAATGTAAACTGTTTTTCACTTTGCGGTAACGATATTGATTTTCATAAGGCAATAATACGAACTTACTCCCCTTCCCTGTTTCCAAAAAGAGGTACAGAAATTCTAATGCCGGTTGTGCCGTTGCTGCTGTTTGTAAATGATTTTACAAAATCAACTCTCATCACTTTCAATATGTTTTCGAGGCCGATGAATGCTTCTGTATAAGTTGTTCCGTTTTTCAAGTAAAGAAAGTTGCTGCCGCCGACAAGAAACCAGTTTAACTTTTTAAACAGCGGAATTTTATTGGTTAAAAACCCATTCAGATGATATTCAACATGGGCAGTGGAATAAAACTTTTCGGTATTACTATAAGCATAATAAGGCATCAACTGAAATGTGTTGAGATAATCAGAAACGACCGTTAGCTGGTTGCCAAGGTAATGCTGAAAATCAGGAAAATAAACAGCCTTATTATTGATAAAACCACCAAAAGTAATATGGTAATTGAATGAACCGAACAACTTCATGTTGAGGTTATCATTTATCTCAAATCTCCATTTGCTGTAGTTTACATCACTTCCCAAAGCGCCTTTGATACCTTGGATATAAGTGAGATTGAAAGTCGGATACTTTGAACCGATATTTATTTTTCGGTTAGGAAACTCGACATATTGCGACCCTGGTCTCCATCTTATATTTACCGACGCGATCAATGCCTGGTGAGGTGTGAATGTAAAGTTTGGCGTAAAGCTTCTGTCTTTAAAATCTCTCCATTTTGTAGTAGTCGTATTTTGTAATGCAAACCTGTCCTGGTATTGAACATCTGCACCTGCGGTGAAGCCGGAACCTAATTCTTTTGTGTAATTTATTCTGCCAAAAGCAGCCTCATAAATCTTCATATAATTATGTTCATACTCCAAAGTTGAATAACTGTTAAGCTGTGGACTGATAGGATTATTATTATCGAATTGAAAGACCTTTTTACCACCTGAGACCGTAATGCGGTTGAAGTATTTTTTACCAAATACATAACCTGTTTTTAAATCTGCATTGAAATGACGGTTACTAAAACCATAGCGAAAATTGGGAGTAATGGTAATGCGGTTGCGCCTGGCGTCACTAAACCTTTTTTCATATTGAGGCGCAAAATCGATCACTGCGCCTTCAACTGTATTAAAATTAATGGCATCTAATAACGGCGTTAGCTGCAGTGAGCTTTTCTTTTTTTCTTTTGTAAATGTTTGCCCTGTTGCGATAAGCGCAACAATGCTTGGCTTATTCCTTTTTCTGTCAAGCGAGTCAAGATAATGCGGGTCTTTTCTTACCTGCTCAAGGCTATCTTTCTTCCTGTAGTCTTTTACCTCCTCCTGCAGCAAAGGAACGGGTCTTATGCTGTCCCAATAAGTAACCGGTTTTTTATTGGAACTATCGTCGAACTTGAGAATAGTATTATCAAAAAAGCCTTTGGCGAAAACAGGGCTTAGGTTAAACTTGTCATATACCTGCACAAAGTTGCCCACCATATCAAAGCCGAGGAGTTTTATAGCGGGCGAAATAGTTTGCTGCTTTACAATCCAGACATTTTTAAAAGGAACGTACAACTGTTCTATAGTAAGTGTATCAACCAACTGCATCTGGTTTTCTTTGTATAAGACCAACTGCACGCTTTGTATCCGCCACTCATTTTCGATGATATTGATGTAACCATTAAACAACGGTTCATACTTGCGCCGTGGAATAACCTTTATACGGTTGATCATCTGGTTATTCTCAAAAAAAGTTCCTTCAAATTTATAGCGGTAATAGTTCAACGCATTATTCGAAATGGGCGAAATAAAACCGCGTGGATTTAGATTGCCGAGAGAAATATTGTTTTGATAAAAAGAAAATATCTGCGGGCTGCTAAAACCAAAAGCATCTTTATCGCCACTTACTTTTGTAGAGACTACTTCCACTTTTCTCTGGGGTTCATCTACTGAATACTTTGCCACCGTTTCAGATAAAAAAACCATTTTTCGCTTACTCGTGTCGCCGTCTTCAAAGTCAACATCTTTGCCCATAAATTTCTTAGGATAATTTCGCATTTTCAATTGACCCTTTATGTACACTTCCGTTTCAAACTTTTTGATCTCTGTTTCATAAAACTTCCTTTTTTTAATTGCATTACGAATGATTGCATAAGCAGGATCTTCACCATTTTTTACAATCACATTTCCTAACTCATACTGTTGCTCAATCAATTCAAAATTGAGTTCAACGTCTTGTTTACCAACCACAATCTTTTTTTCAACTGTTTTATAACCTATGTGCTGCACTACAAATGTGTATTCACCTTCTGCAAGCTGAATAGAAAAATTGCCTGCATTATTTGCAGTAGTTCCCTGCAGGGTTCCTTTGATGGTAACTGAAGAAAAGGAAAGAGGTAAGCTTTTATTATCGGTGATATGGCCATACACTTTACCCGCAAAAGAGGAAGATTTTATCAATAAAAGACACGTAAGCAGCAGAAAAATTCTCATTGTAAGAGGGGCTTGAACCGAAAGTAAGTAACGCCCAAAATAATCAGTTTCTAAAATGTAAATACTAATAAACTTTAACAGTAATCCCGCGTCATTGCGGGGAACGAAGCAATCCCCCGCATAATCAGGTTGAGACAGTTGGCCGGGGGATTGCTTCGCCAGGCTACGCAAGGCCGCCAACGACGGGTAGAAAATTAACGATGATTTGGTAGATAAAATGTTAGGTTATGCAATGC
>CAXUMK010000163.1:0-12308 GCA_964251885.1 uncultured Segetibacter sp.
CTTTGGTTATCTAAAGATAATCATTATTTTGCGGAAGTTATTTCGGCACTTTTACAAAGCAGATATGATACAAAATACTTCTTCTACCATAGATAAACTTTATGCGCTTGATGGAGGTCTCGCCATGGTTTCTGACAAATCAGTATACTCGCCCGGTGTTGATAAAGGTATTCCGTTAGCACTCAGTTGCAACGCATACCTGATACGCCGCAAGAACGAATGGATTCTGTGGGACACCGGCATTGAAGATGATCTTTTTTATGAGCTTGGGGGCAAAATCGTTGCGCATGGCATTAGAGGTATCGTCAGCCGGCCAATCGGAACTCAGTTAACTGAGCTTGGTGTTGAACCCGGAGAAATCGGCACCGTTATTTTATCACACGGCCATTTTGACCATGTCGGAAACTGCAACCTGTTTCCGCATGCAACGTTCTACTTGCATCAGGTTGAGTATGATGCAATGATGGGGCGGGACTATGAAAAATATGGTTACTTGCCAAAGCTTTACAAGGCTGTAAAAGATGGAAACGTTAAACTTCTTTCCGGCGACACGGATTTATTTGCTGATGGATCTATGCGAATCTTTACTACACCGGGCCACACGCCGGGACACTGCTCCTTGCTTGTTAATCTCGCAAAATCCGGCATGATTATGCTTGCTGCGGATGTCGCACACAATCGCTACAACCTTGACCACCGTTTAGTTCCCAAAATCAACAGTGATGAACAACAATCTAAGTCGTCTATGGATAGATTAGTCGCTATTTGCAAACAATATGATGCAAAACTTTGGCTAAACCACGATATAAGCCTGCAGGCGACTATTCAGCACGCACCGACCTGGTTTGATTAGTTAGAACCTTTTTGCCAAATGACAAATCCTATCTAAGCGACGTTAAATAGTTTTGCGGTAATGGAAGCGCTTATAAATTATTTATTACAATTCGGACATCTCAACAACAGCAGATTGACCTGGTAAAAAGCAAAGGTGTTTTGCGGGAAATTAGAAAAGATGACTATTACCAGGAAGCAGGTAAAATTCCCCGTAAAATTATTTTTTTGACAGAAGGCATTTTTAAGAATTCGCTATTACCAGCAATACTTTTTGTTGGCAGCATACTCTCCGGTTTAAAAACACTCTGCCAATACTATAATCACGATTTTTATACCTGAAAAACAAAATCCAACATATCGAACAATTTAAACTTACACCTAATGCGAAGGCAGGAGTTTTTATTGTTAATATGCAAAATGAAAATATTGAGGAGCACAACATTTCTAATCCTCATAGAGATAATCATTGTCAATTAATGCTGTCTACCGGTGGAAAATTTAAACTAAACATTGATTTTGAGAATGTTGAATTTAATGCCCCAGCCCTGATTTGTGTATTTCCCGAACAAGTTCATCACATCATTGAAGTGAATTCTCCCAAAGGGTGGATTGTTAGTTTTGACCCTTCGATAGTTGATAAGGAACTTCTTCAACTTATGGAAAACAAAATGAATACTCCAATTGCATTAGGACAAACCACCGGTTTGTTTCATCAGGCGACCACTTTAATGGGTTTGATAGAAAAAACACAGATAGAAAACACAAATAGATTTACCCATAAAGCCATTCACGCCTTATTGAATGGGATATTGAATTTAATCGTTGCAGAAATCACTACAAGTTTATCAGGTCTGAATGAGAAGGTAAGTCGTGGTATTATTATCAAAGATACTTTCATACAATTGGTAAAACAGCACTATAAAACCTGGAAACAACCTGCACAATATGCTTCCGCACTTGCTATATCGGTTAACCATTTAAACGATACAGTAAAAGCATTAACAGGACACCCGGTATCTGTCCATATTCAGGAAGCATCCATTTTTGAAGCCAAAAGGCTTTTATACTTTACCGATAATAGTGTAAAAGAAATTGCTCACGAGGCAGGTTATGATGAACCTGTTTACTTTGGAAAGCTTTTTAAAAAAGTAACAAATCTTACGCCGCTTCAATTTCGGAAACAATTCCGTGATTAGCACTATCCTTCCAGTCTCCCGTTCTATTTTAAATTATTTTGCTCTTCTACTTTCGCATGGTAATTAAAATCAATTATTATGCAACCGGAAATCAATGTCCGTATTATTCTCGATGCCGTTAAAAAAGTGGGAAACGGCTTTCTGAAAGACTATAAGAAAAACGCTATCCCGCAAAGTATGGAAGAGCTTTTAAAAAGATTACATGACATTGATGAAACATGCATGTCGGCTTTAAAAGCAGATTTATCCGCAGGGTTTCCCAATACAACCTGGCATATTGGCGATGAATTTGATACAGAAGCTCAAAAAAATCCTGCAGGGCAGAACGAGTATTGGCTTTGCGATGCAATGGACGGCGCTGTTCAATATCTTCAACATATTTCAGGATGGACAATAAACCTGGCACTTATTCGCAACGGCAAACCACATTTTTCTGTAATTTATGACCCATTGGCAAATGAAATGTTTTGGGCAACAGATGGCAAAGGCGCTTTTATGAATGATGTCGCATTGCAGCCGGGTAACAAAACCGACTTTGCCGTTATGCTATCCGTTTTTGAATATGGACATCAGGACAAATCAAATAATAATTTAAACGAAAAAACCGGTTCTACTGTAACCAAACTCATTCAAAATTTTGGCGCAGTTAGAAATTATGGTCCGCACGGTTTGCAATTAGCTTACGTTGGCGCAGGCAGAATTGATTTGTTTATTCAGGAAGACCTTGATACTTATAATTGGATAGCAGGATTACTGATTGCCAAAGAAGCTGGAGCAGAAATTTTAACAACCGATGGTACACCCTGGAAATGGGGGAGCGAAAGTATATTGGTGGCAAAAAAAGAAATCGCACTACAATATCTTAATAATCAACCAAGTTAAAATGAAAATAGCCATCATAGGTGCAGGAGCAGGTATTGGATTACAAACGGTAACTCAGGCATTGGAAAAGGGACACACAATAACAGCATTATCTACTAATACTGCAAAAATTCCAAATCATCCGTTACTTACAAAAATAAATGGGAGTGCAACATCAATAGCAGATTTAAAAACCGCCATTAATGGCACTGATGGTGTATTGATAACAGTTGGTACAAAAAACAAAAAGGCAACCACATTATTTTCCGACATAGCGAATGCACTTATTCACGCAACGGATGAATTAGAATATTCATCTCCAATAATAATAATTACAGGATTTGGTGCCGGAGAAAGCAAAAAGTATTCAGGTTTCTTAATGCGGCTTGTAATCCGGTTGTTCTTAAAAGACCAATATATCAACAAAACTTTGATGGAAAAATTGATTGTGGAAAGTTCATTAAAGTGGGAAATTGTGCGGCCCGGTATGCTTACAAATGGATTATTGTCTAAATCGTACAGGATATTACCTAAGCTTGAAAAAGGAATGAAGGTTGGAAAAATATCAAGGGCTGATGTTGCACATTACTTAGTTGATGAAATAGAAAACCCGAAAATGCTTTATCATTTTGTTGCTTTAACAAATTAAGCAAAAGGCAAAAACCACACTACCGTAGTCCGGGTAGAAGAAAAATCACCTATGAAGCAATCATCCGCTCAGTATTTGTAAAAACATTTTTCCTGAATATCGAAGGGGAGATATTTTCTTTCTTTTTGAAAAAAGAGGTAAAAGCGGCATGTCCTGAAAATCCCAAACCATCGCTTATGTTGTTGATATCCCAGTCAGTTTGTACAAGCAGTGCCTTGGCTTCGTATAGTAAGCGGTCCTGAATATGCTCCCTCACTGTTTTACCGGTTTGTTCTTTAACCAGGGTGTTCAGGTAATTGGGGTGAACATGGAGCTCATCTGCAAACTCGGCAGCAGTTTTTAGCTTTACCGCAATCCCTGCATCCTTTACCTGAAACGCGGATTCCAATAAAGACAGGAAGTTATAAATGTACCCGTAGCTTTTAGGAACTTCAGAAACCGCAAGGCTTTTACCAACTCTTTGCGCTTCCAAAAGAATCATTTGCAGGTGCAAGAGGATTGCCTGTTTTTTATCTTCATTATCCGACTTTTCCTCCTTTAGCATAAGCTCGAAATGATGATTGACAATTGAAGATTGACTTTCGGGCAAATGAATAACGGCTTTTGAACTATTTAAATATGGGTAGTTTTTTAGCAACTGCAATACATGACTGGCATCATGCCCAAAATATTTTGGATGAACAAGGCAAAAGTGTCCTCCCGTTTCTTCAGAAGTAGTTTGCCAGGACATGATTTCATCAGGATGTAAAAAAGCGATATCTCCCGGGCTTAGGTCATATTTATGCAGGCCGACAGTAAGTATTCCTGTCCCTGAAGTCATGTGAAAAATTTTAAAGAACTGCCTTCGGTTTGGTGAAATATAATCCACTACCGGATAGCTCTCCCTATTTTCAATGCTGAAATAAGTTGCATCGAGCGGATAATGCTGCACCTTCAAAAATGGCTTTTTGTAATTAACTTTTTCAAATGAATCCAATGCTAAGCGTGGAATTTCTGTCTTCTCCATAGTTTAAGTTACACATTTCCCGTAAATTAACAACCCCTGTTATCAAAACGGGTGCATCCCACATTGTCGCTTTTTTTGGGGACGGGCATTTGTCCTTTTATTAGGCTTCGGTTGTGTCACTTGCCGCTCTTTGCGGCATCCCGATAGATACCTTTGAATCGGGACTTGTACGATATCTTTTCATGTCGGCTTTTCTCATGCACTTTTTATCCATCAACCATTTTCAGTGACATGGCAAAATTTAAAACCCACAATAACATCAGGTAAGAAAAGATGCTTAAGAAACACAAAGTACAAGGGAGTGACACAACGATGTTGCCATGTAAAAACTTGGCTGGTCTACAAAAAACAGAGCGACCATTTTGAAAGCACCATTATGTTTAAACCGGCTTTGCATTTGGCGGTGAATTCTTTATCTCTGCAAGGGTAATAGTTTTGCCGAAGATGCCCCAGTCAGCCGGCTCGATGTCTCTTATCAGAATATATACAGGTACAAGCTCCTCTTGTGTAAGCCCGGCGTGTTTTGCTATTGCGGCTGTAAATTCTTTTATAAGTAATTCTTTAGCCGGGCTGTCCAATCCACCTTTGAAAGCATTCACTTCCAGGCTGATTACCTTCGTGCCACCAGGTACACCGCCATGAAAAACATTCTCTGCAGGATATTCATTCATGTAAATCCACACGGTACTCCTGACAAAAGCGGTATTTGGTAAGCCCTCGACTTTTAATGCTATCGTAGTTAGTTCATCGGCTAACCCGTTTTTAGAAGTTGGAGAAAATGTTCCCTTAGGATAATTGATATAAATCTTAGGCATAAATTTAATTTTGAAGTTTTACTTTACCGGAACTTCGCTCAATTTTAATAAGCGGGCCGGGTTGCGCCTCACCATTAAATCTATCTCTTTATCAGTAATGCCCATTTTTTGCAAACTCATAATAAACCATTTCAACCCGTCCGGCGGATCAGGGCTAAACGCCTGTCCCATGTCGGTGGCGAGAATGGTATGTTCAGCACCCACAGCTTTGATAGCCTGGTAAACTTCAGCTATTGTTATGCGTGGTTGGTCACGATAAAATGATTTAAAAAAATGGGAGTCTTCACCTTTCCAGTCCCCGAATGCGGTATGTTCAATATAGGCGCCGAGACTTGCTGCTTCTTTCATCTGCTGCAAATTCATTGAAACAGGTTTTTGCAGCGCATGGGTAACAACAACGGGAATGTTTCGTGCCCTGGCGGCTTTAACTATCAACAATGCTTCATCTGCACCCAAATGAGCGGTGCCTATCGAGAATCCATATTTTGCAATCGTATCAAGTGTGGCAATCGCTTCGGGGGTTAATACTCCATTTTCCGAAACTTTTACATATTTCCGGTTTTCACCGCTTGCCACAACACTTGCCTTAGAATCAAAAACCGGCATCCACACCATTTTGGCATTAACCAGCTTGAATTTAGCCATCGCGAGTACAGCTTCAGGGTTCATCCCACCAACACTCAAATCGAGTGTCAGCCCACCATACACTTCAATCCCCGGAACCTGCTTTTGAGCCAGATAAGCCCGGGTGGCAGTTTCGAATTTGAGGGATTTTACCACAATCGCACGCATCCCCTTTTCCTGTGCCCGATGGGCTAATTGAATGATATCCATTGAACCCTCTTCCAGGATGGCATATTCTTCCTCTGTATGAATATGCGTATCAATTGTACCTTTTAAAATGGGATCAGGTGTTTGCTGAGCATGCAGACTTGTTGTAAAAAAGGCAAATACCAAATAGATGGAAAGTAGAAATCTTTGCATCGTTTTACCTGTGTGCTTTTTCATAAATTCACTTTGAAACTTGTTAAACATGATGTGATAATTGTGATGGGCGCTCTGCAGGCATAACGCCTTTTGAACAAAGGAGCATTAAATTTATTCCCTTCGTTTGTATCTGCTCCGGTTATACTACAAAGTAAAGGGAGTTCACGGTACATGGCTTGCGCAAATCCTAAATATAATTGCGAGTTTCAAAGATTGCCAGTGCCTGTACTTCTAATTGTGTAGCAGTACATTTGATAAATGTCAACGGATTAGAAGTACCTGAAAAATTTGGGTTCTTCGTCAATAACAGCGTTAGCTGTGATTTTAGCGACACCCTACACGACCTTACAGGACAGTAATTTGAACCTTACAGAAAAACCCGTGACTTACTCTCCTTTTACCTTTGCCCTGTACAATTAAAAAAAAAGGATAATGCAAAAGACAGTAATTATTACAGGTGGAACAACAGGTATCGGTAAAGCAACAGCAATACTGTTTGCTAAAAACGGATACAATGTTGTTGTAACAAGCAGAAATGCAAACAAAGAAGCAGAAGTTTTGAAAGACTTTGAAAAAAATGGAGCTTCGGTAACATTCTTCTCTTTGGATGTAACTAGTGAAGAACAAGTAAAAATTGTAATTGAAAAAACAGTTGAAAAATTTGGTAAACTTGATTCTATTGTAAACAATGCAGGAATTTCTTTAGGCAACGCTTTACTGGCAGACACAGAATCTGACGAGTTAAAACAAATGCTGGAAACTAATGTAATGGGAGTTTATTACGGTATGAAACACGCTATAAAGGCAATGTTGAAAACGGGAGGCGGAACAATTGTAAACCTTGCATCAATCGCAGGTTTGAATGGGCTGGTAAGTACAGCACAATACAATGCTTCCAAACATGCAGTTGTCGGCTTGACAAAAGGTGCGGCTCTTGATTATGCGACACAAGGCATTCGTGTAAATGCAGTTGCACCAGGTGCTATCAAAACTGACATATTGAAAAGTGCTATTGCTTCCGGCACTTACGATGTTTCAGGCATAGAAGCTTTACATCCAATGAAACGTTTAGGCGAGGTTGAAGATATTGCAAAGGGCATCTACTTTTTAGCTTCAGATGAAAATCAATTTATGACTGGAACTATATTAAGTATTGACGGCGGTTACAACGCAAAATAAGTAAGCAAAGGTCGTTTAAAGGTCTGCCCCTATTCTTTCGGCAGACTTTTTTAAATTTAAAATAAAATGGTAGAACACACTATAAACTGGTACAAGGGAGAAATTTTTGAAGCGAAATTTATTTTAGCTTTTGGAGTTGCGACGATTCTTGTTGCTTCTTTGTTCCGCTATTTTGGAAGTACACCCAATTCTAAAGCATTATTTTTTCCCATGCTAATTGTTGGATTAATATTTATTGCCATCGGAGGCTCAATGGATTATTCAAATCAAAAGAAAATGGCAACGGTCGAACAAACCAGCAAAGAAAATATTGGTGAATTTGTGACCGTTGAAAAAAAACGGGTGGAAGATTTTCAATATCTCTATCCTCTTTCTCTTTCTATAAGTGCTGTTTGCTTTGTTATAGCAGTCGTTTTTTTAGGCTTTTTGAAAAACCCTTATTTACATGCCATTGCTATTGCATTAACTATATTCGGTTTCGCATTTATGGTAATTGACTATTTTTCAAAAGAACGTTCAGCTATTTACTACAAACAAATAATCAATTACACACAGCAAAGTCAATAAAATGATTAAAGACAGAACAAAAGATAATATTTTATTTTCCTGCACAGGTCAGGCGAAGAAGGACTATGAACCTTTTGTAGAAGACCATGCTTTGTCATTCATTTTGAACGGTGAAATGATAATCAATGATGGTCTTACAAAAACAAAAATAAAGACAGGCGAATTGGGTTTTATTTCAAAAAATCAGCTTTTAAAAACGCAAAAAATACCTCAGGACAATAAGCCTTTTATGGGCATTAGCATTTTACTACCAAAAGAAATTTTATATAATTATTCTAAAGAGAATAATATTATTCCGAAGGGAAACTACACAGGAAAACTGAGTTTTGTTTTTCCCCATGATTCTTTTTTAAAAGGTTACTTTGACTCTTTGATTCCTTACTTTGAAAATCCCGAAGCTCTAACCAACAATTTAGCGACAATCAAAACCATTGAAGTGATAGAACTATTGCTTAAAAAAACTTCAATGCAAAACATACTTTTCAATTTTGACGAAGACTTTAAAATTGATTTGGAAGCGTATATGAACAAGAACTATATGCACAACATTCCGTTAGAAAAACATTGACAGGACGCAGTATTTCAACTTTCAAAAGAGATTTTGAAACCATATTTAACGACACACCTAACAAATGGCTAATTAAAAAAAGACTGGACTTAGCCCATTTTTTAATTTCTAAAAAACACCAAAAGCCGACAGACGTTTACTTTGATGTTGGCTTTGTAAACTTCTCTCATTTTTCAAGGATATTCAAATCAGAATTTGGAGTAAACCCATCAGCATTACAGAAAAAATACAGCTAACAGCAAGGGATTTGGCGTTATTGGGCAGGACGTTGTTAGCTTCGGCTGTAGTTCGCTATAAGCTTAAGTTTCGGCTCGACGTTAGTAATTTAGCTTTAGTTCTTAACTTCAACTTTTAAAACAATATTTGGCTTCGTTGTCGGCTGACGTTTTTCAAATATCCCAACAACGCCAAGCCCTGTTCGTAAGCCAAAAGAATGACAAACATGCATAGCTCATTAGAATACTTTTTGTACAAGAGTGCGACGCAACGGCTGCTAAATAGACGTTATAGTGCCTGGTCCAAAAAGATTCTACACAACATGATGAAGAACCAAAATTTTGGAACAGTAAAATTATTTTTTGAATGCCTGAGTACGAATGCGGCTAAGGGTTTCTTTGGTGATGCCCAAATAGGAAGCAATGATATGCTGAGGAAAGCGTTGCAGAAATTCGGGATAAGATTTTGAAAATTCGGAATAGCGTTTTTCTGCCGGCATGCTTATGTGTGCATTCAATCTTTTTTGAGTTGCAATTGCAAAATTCTCGTCTAAGTTGCGTGCCATTTCATTAAGGGCAGGAATCAAACTAAGGTAACTTAACTGTTCTGCTCTTGTAACTACCAGCAAGTCCGTTTCTTCCCATGCATCGATATTATATACCGAAGGGGTGAGATTGATATAGCTATCACGGTCGCCAGTCCACCAGTTTTCAATACACAAACCAACAATGTGCTCCATACCTTTATCATCAACGCTGTATTGCCTCATAGCGCCATTTACTATAAACCCGAGGTATTTACATACCTGCCCTTCCTGTAAAAAGTATTGCCGCTTTCTTAATTTTTTATGAACAAACGTATTTTTAATTACCTCAATTTCCTTTTCTGTAAGCAGAGTTGTGGAGTGACTTGTGATGTATCTAATGAAGGATTCGTGCATTGGTTTTAGTAAAAGTGATGCTTTACAAAGATAGAGTTCTGCTTCATAATAAAGGGAGTTTTTGAAAGTTGGGGTGCGGTTTCTTGCGGTAAAAGCTATTTTGGTTTGCCGTACAAATCATTGATATTTTATTTAATTTGAAACACTAAGTTTCCGTTTCTTATGTAGTCTTCCAAAATGTAATAATCAGTCCGCCAGCGATAACAAGTGCACCCCCTACCATAATTGGTAAAGTAGGCAAAGTGCGAAAGGCTATATAGTTGCCAACCTGCCAAAAAATGAATACAAAAGCTACATAAATACCTACTACCTGCCCAAATTCTACCGGAGCTAAATTGAGAATAAGTCCGTAGCTAAATAGTAAGATTGCACCCAGAAGCATAAGTCCTGCTCTTACTAATCCTGTATGATGATAAATAGATGCTCTTATGATTGCATCTCCGGAAATTTCAAATATAGCTGCAATCAAAATAAAAATTACAGGATGTATAGTTTGTATGTTTTTTATCATTTGAATTTTATTCTTCCCTGTTTTTGATATTATCCGCCAAGCTGCTAAAAAATAAAGGCTATGTGCAAATAAACCGGCACTTAACGAACCAGTATTGCCCTTGGCGGGAAATTGAAAAACGCCAGCCACGGCAACCGAAGTTCATTATTTATTCACAGACGAAAAATTTATTCTAATGTTCAAACGAGTTCCTTCCGCGCAAATAAAGCTGATAGCGATTTGTAGCCGGTTGCTTTAACGTCAAGCTCCACTTTCTGCAAAACATATTTATTGTCTACTATCTGCGCTTCGGGCGTTTTAGAATTGTCGAAATAATGGCCGGCTGGCAAGAGGAGAAAAGGTCCAGGGAATAGAAATGAGAATGATAAGCAATGCAATTGAAAACCAAATTGCCATTGTCTTAAATTTTTCTTTGCCTGTTACCCGGCGTTTTGATGATGCTGAACCTAGGGTAATAATTACGATTGCTGTCAGCATCATGACGCTATGTTCCATGCCGAAAAAACGAATTTCTCTTTGGTGAACTGCGTTTTTGTAGTGATGCAAAAAATAATTAATGACGGGGCTTACGAAATACAAACAAAGTCCGAGAATAAGTTGAATGTGTGCAATGGTTGCGGTGGTGTGTCTAACGGTGTTGTCAAACTTTGAAAACAATTTATTAGTGAGCCACCCTTTATAAGCCCGATAAATTGCAAAAAGCAAACTTGACAGTACAAGCCAGCGAAATAATGAATGCAATGCTAAAAGTAGAGGATACATTTTTATGCTTTTATTCTTTTACCAGGTAAATCAAAAACCGAAGGAGCTTTATAGAAAAACCATAAAGCAAGAACAGTGTCGCACACCGCACAAGCTGCCGATGAAGAAGGACTAAGCGAAACTATTGGGTTTGCATACAAATGATGAACAATGTCCCACGCTGTGTGTAACAACCAGCCAATGCCAATGAAGTTATAATTCGTTAAGCCCTTATAAGCAACGAATAGCATAACTGTTCCAAACGGAAATTCCCAAACTCCTAAACCACCACTCCAGTAAACCGCACCTGCCCCTGCAATAATTAATGCATTGATGATTTGCCTGTCTGGTTCTTTTACTAAAGAAAAGAGAGTGATGAAAACCAATGCAATTACAACTGCCGGTATTGCATTTAAGAAACCGAACTCAGGAACAATATGTGTATTCATTTGCTTTGCTTTTACAAAACAAAGTTGGCAACTGATGAATACTTATGTTAGGATAGAATAAGCGGCTTTTAGGATTTTTCAATCCTCTTGCGAAACTCCAATGGGGTTACCCCTTCATATCTTTTAAAAAGCCGGCTGAAGTAGGATTGGTCGTACATTCCAATTTCTGCTGCCACTTCATTTATTGTCTGACTGGTTTGATACAATAAAACTTTTGCTTCTAAAACCAGTGCTTCATCAATCCATTTTGTTGGCGATTTTCCTGTGATTGTCTTTACTGATTTGTTCAAATGGTTTGCACTAATGTTTAATAACGAAGCATAGTCAATAACAAGATGTTTTGTTTTGATGTTTGAAAAAACAAGTTCTTTAAATTTGTTTGTCAGTGTTACTGCTGTTGTCTTTTTGGTGTTTGAAAGTGGTTTATAAATACTGTTTACCTCACAAAGCAGAGCAATAAAATAGGATTGAATGATGTCTAAATTTTGCAGTCCGTTTAGTGAGTAGTCAAGAAAAATTCGTTTAAGCAACTGTTGAACATATTGAGAGGTTTGTTTGTCTAAACTGATACGGGGATTGCCCCACACGCTTAAAAACTCAAAATCTTTTAGTAAGTCGCTTTTACCAAACTTTCCAATAATAATGTCGTTATGAAAGTTGCACAAGTAGCCGTTATTGATGTCAAGGTTGTTAAATGAAAAGACTTGTCCTGCCGGAACAATCAAACATTCGTTTTTGAAAATTTTGAAGGTGTCGCTTCCAATTGTCATTACCGCTTCACCGTTGGTA
>CAXUMK010000164.1:0-12264 GCA_964251885.1 uncultured Segetibacter sp.
ATACACTAAATGGTTGATTTTAATGCTTTTAGAAGTGGTGTATATATAATTGTCGTTTTTGGGGGACGGGTATATTTCCTTTTATGAGGCTCCGGTTGTGTCCCTTGTGCCGTATCTTAAAAAGCGGAAGAGTGCCACGCAACATCTGACTCATAGTAATTATGCCTGGTTCAAAAAACTCCTACTTCATTTTTTATCCCTTGCGCAGATACATACTTCCCGCTCCTGTATCCAGGGTATCTTGTTTATTACCTCCAACGCTTTTCCCAATTCGCGATTCAATTTAATTGTGTCAATTATATACGGCATTTGCATTTTGCTGATACTTTTTTCTAATAAAAAAACTACAGCATCTGTCATATTCCTTAACTTCAAACTTCTAACAATCATCTATTAATTTTAATCTGTCATTAAAACGTTTTGCATGTCAAATCAAACTCAATCATCACGCAGAAAATTTTTACAACAAATTGGGGCAACAGGATTATTTTTCGCCGTAGCTCCTCTTGCTGGCTTTGCCGGAACGGAAAAAGCAGAAGAACGCATAATACAGTACAGCAAAAAAATATCACCTAACGATCATATTAACATTGCTGTTGTTGGAATGGGCATTATGGGTAACAATGATGTACGCACTGCTTTAAAGGTTCCGGGTGTAAAACTGGTTGCGGCATGTGACCTGTATACTGGCCGCCTGGAACGGGCGAAAGAACTGCATGGAGACATTTTTACCACCAGGGATTACCGCGAAATCCTGAACCGCCCCGACGTAGATGTTGTGATCGTAGCTACCAGCGATAACTGGCATGCACGTGTTACCAAAGAGGCGCTCCAAAAAGGTAAGGCTGTGTATTGCGAGAAACCGATGGTGCACACAATAAATGAAGGTTTAGGCGTGATTGAAGCGCAAAAGGCGAGCAATAAAACAATGCAGGTTGGCAGCCAGCGTGTAAGCAGTATTGTTTATCAAAAAGCACATGAACTGTACCGGGCAGGTGAGATAGGTAAACTGAACATGGTAAATGCAATATATGACAGGCAGGATGCTTTGGGCGCATGGGAATATACGATGCCAACCGATGCATCGCTGCAAACTGTGGACTGGGATCGGTATATAGAAGGAACACACAAAATACCATACGATCCTAAAAAGTTCTTCTGGTGGCGCAATTACCGCGCTTTCGGAACCGGTGTTGCAGGCGATCTTTTTGTGCACCTTCTTTCGGGCACACATGTGATCACAGACTCTAAAGGACCATCTAAAATATTTGCTGCAGGTCAACTGTCATACTGGAAAGATGAGCGTGATGTGCCTGATGTGATGACGGGCATCATGCAATATCCTGAGACGCCCGAGCATCCTGCTTTTGAGCTTACGCTGCAGGTAAATTTTGTAAGCGGAACCGGCGGACAGGAAGTGCTAAAGTTTGTTGGTGAAGAGGGCATAATGGAGATAGGCGGCAGCAGTATTAAAGTACATCGCAGCATTTTACCAAAAGCGCCCGGTATTGGCGGTTGGGATGCATTGGCAACTTATCCGCAGGCGATGCAGGAAAAGTTGAAAGCTCAATATAACCAGAAATGGTCGCCGGAAGATCAGAAACGGCCTTCAAAACCTGATATTGATTTTATGGCGCCCAATGGCTTTGATGAACATCTGCAGCATTTCACCAACTTTTTTGATAGTGTAAGAACAGGCAAGCCGGTTGTAGAAGATGCCTCTTTCGGCTTCCGTGCAGCGGCACCCGCTCTTGCCTGTAACGACAGCTATTTTGAAAAGAAAATTGTTAACTGGGATCCCGTGAATATGAAAATAGTGTAGGCGCTACAGTAGCTTATTATTTATATCTAAACTGCCTCAGCTTTGAGGCAGTTTTTATTTAAAATATCATGCACGGCTGGCTTTTCAATTGCTTAGGAGTCACGACTTTTCCGGCAAAATTGTACTGCCCGCTCTATATCCTGTCACTGAATTTTCTCAAAACCCTGGTAGCTTGGTCTTAACTTAACTACAAGGCTTGTTCCTGACTTTACTTCAACTTCGCTATTGTCATATCCGACACTGCTTATAACAAGCCTGCTTTTTATACCCGGAACTTTAATAGAAAATTCTCCAAGGCTGTCAGATGATGTCGCATTTTTTGTTCCTTTTACAGTTATTGTGGCGTTGGTTGCAGGAGCGCCCTTTTCATTAATAACTTTTCCTTTTACAGTAAAACTATTCGGATAAGAGAAATGCAGGCAGAAAGAAAGAATAATGAAATGTAAAGAATATGTTTTCATACACGGTGATTTATAGAATTAACCCAATGATTATTTCCACTTTGGCAGGTTTAGTATTTGTTGTTTTTATGGTACCGTCATTTGCATTTTATTGCAACTCCGGTTGTGTAACATGCCGCTCTTTGCGACATCCCGATAGATACCTTTGAATCGGGACTTATGCCGTATCTTTTTATGGCAGCTTTTTGAAAAAAAGGACACAAAACATAAGTTGGTAAAGTAGATTTATTGAATGATGAGCTTATCGATAAACTGCTTCTTTGCAGAAGTATTTACAGCCTTTAAATAGTATATACCTGCATTCATTGCTGACGGTAATTGAAATGAAAACTGTTGATTTGAAACATTATTAATCAGTTCTTTCTGAACATACAACTTTCCCGAATTATCAAATAATTGAATGACATACTCACCGGCTTTTCTAAAAGTCAACGTTATATTTGCCTCCCTAAAAGCAGGATTTGGATACACTTTAAACATTTCATTATTGAAGATTTTTTGAATAAAAGTATGAGCAGTGTCAACCATGCTAACTGTTCTAACAACAGAAAGTCCACCTGCAATTCCGGTTAAAGATTCACTTGCTGTACATTTAACAACAACCTCCTCTAAGACAGCTTTGTTTTTTAAAGTAATAGCTACCGTATCATTTTTATTAGCAGGCAAGCTAATAGCTGCAGCAAGCGCTTCATACCCTGTTGAACTTACAGTAAGTTTTAGCTTCTTTTTGTTTTGCCTTGCATAAACGTGAAAGATGCCATTGCTGTCAGCAACAATACTTTTCATTGCATTTAGCTTAATGGTTGCATAAGAAATGGCTTCTCCCATCTCGTTTATTACCCTGCCTTTGTATTCAATCTTTGGTACCTCGTACAATTCATCATTATCTTCTTCATAACTAACAAGTCCTCCAACAATCACTACTTCACCTTGAGATAATGCATCTTTGTTTGTAAAGATTATTTTCAAAGGTTTGATATTGTCTTTACGCACTTTTATCTCTTTAGCCGCGAATCCTACAAGAGTTATCCGCAGAGTTACGTGATTGTATCCTTCAGGATAATCAATAGAAAATGTACCTGTTTCATCTGCGGCTACTCCTTTTGCAGTTCCTTTGATCATAATAGAAGCGCCTGCCATCGGTTCTCCTCTTTCGTCTTTAATCTGACCGGTTATTTTTACTGACTTTATCGAAGGAAGTAATTTGCCCATAATTTGATGCGAAGACGGGGCGGTGTATGTCGCGACTTTACCTTTCACCTGGGCTTTTAAATCATTTCCATTGGCAAATAAGAATGCAGGTATAAAAGCAGACAGGAAAAACTTGTAAGGCTTTAGTGTTGAAGGTATTTCATTTATAACCGGTCTTTCCAACTGGTCAGATGAAAAACGGCCGCATGTTTTTCCAGCAGCTTTAGATAAGACTTCGAGGATTTGCTTGTCTGACATCTTACTAAAATCCACGACCTGCTTTGCGCAGCTATTACAAAAGCGGCCTTGCTGTACCTGTGTCATCTGCTCCCAGTCTTCGTGACAAGGCTGGGGAACGTGTAAGTAAATTTCTTTTTTCATATAGTTTGTTTCCTGTATGATGCTTTTGTTATTTGCATTACATAAACAATTGCAATAATTTTCTCAGGCCACGAAGGCACTAAGAAGGGAGGAGAGGTTGTTGATTTGTTTTTAGTCTCAAGCTGTATAACCTGAAAGGATGTTTCAAATCATACTTATAATGCAATTACGTGTTATAAATTACTACCTTAACTCATTTTAAACTTACCATCATTTTAGCTTCTAAAATCAAATGAAACCAACGGTTTACCCGCCCCTTTTTTATGCAGCGGCTTTTGTATTTGCCACTTTTACATGCAGCCTTACACTGCATAGTAAAATCACTTTTTTTAAAGGAAATGCTTATTATGTCAATCTAAATGGGAATGATGAAAACGAGGGAACAAAAGACCAGCCATGGAAGAGCATTGAGAAACTCAACAGCATACAAATGCAACCCGGCGACACCGTTTTTTTCCAGGGAAAGCGAACTTTTACCGGCAGCATTTTGCTTGACTCCACTGATGGAGGAACTAATGAAAACCCCGTAATTGTTACTTCTTACGGAAATGCAAAAGCAATTATCAATGCTGATGACTCATCTGCACTGATCGTTAACAACACTGGTTTTATAAAAATTATGAATATTATTTTCGCAGGTTCAGGACGTAAATCAGGCAATACCAAAGACGGGGTTATCATAACGAACTGCAGAAATATAGAGGCAAATAATCTCAATATTCACGGTTTTCAGAAGGCGGGATTGCTGGTATACAATTCTAAAAATATCGAGGTTAAAAAGGTACGTGCTTATGACAACGGCTTTGCCGGAATTTCTGTTTCGGGAAAGAGTACAGAAGAAAGATGCAGCAATATTCATATTGTTGGATGCGATGCAGAAAATAATCCCGGTGACCCTGCCAACTTCGGTAACCACAGCGGCAATGGAATTATTGCCGGTTATTGCAGAAATGTAACGATAGAGTACTGCACTGCAACCAATAACGGCTGGGACATGCCGCGAACCGGAAACGGCCCGGTCGGCATTTGGGCTTATGAAGCGGATAGTGTGATGATACAATATTGTATTTCGTACCGTAATAAGACGTCAAAAGGAGGCGGCGATGGCGGTGGCTTCGACCTCGATGGCGGTGTCACCCATTCTATCATACAAAAGTGCCTGTCTTATGAAAACGAAGGAAGCGGTTTCGGTATTTTTCAATATGCAGGCGCAAGTAACTGGCACGATAACATTATCAGGAATAACATTAGTGAGAACGACGGCAACGTTTCTGCAGCCGGCGCGAATGCATTTATCTGGAACAGTTCGCGTGATGAAAAGCAGTTTAAAAACCTGGAATTCTATAATAACATTCTGTATAACTCAAAAGGGGCGGCGATAAGTTATGCTTCTGAAAGTGAGAATACGAGCTTCAGATTTCATGACAATATATTTGTCGCTAAAGATGAGTTGATGAAAGGAAAGGACATTATTGGAGAAGGCATTTATCTGCACAACGATTGGTGGTGTTTGCAAGGGGGATTTAATATAGATGGAATAAAAAGCTTTACCCTTTGGCGTTCGAAAAGCGGAAAAGAAGAGGTCAATGGAAAAGTAGCAGGGTTTAACGTAAATCCGCGTTTTACAAGCCCGGGTAATACAACGTTGACAACACCTTATACACTTACGCAATTTTCAGATTATCATTTGCTGAAGAATTCTACACTACTCAAGCCTTTTGGATTTGTGAATAGTTTATTTTCCAAAAAAGAATTGAGGGAATTTTTTTGAGGAAGGTTTCACGCAAAGGCGCAAGGGCGCAAAGGAAAAAATTACGGCAAGACAATGTTTGCAGTTAAAAAAGGCCAACAAGCAAATGAAGTTTCTTTTTGCAGTTTTCAAACTGTTTGCAAAAGTTTATTACGAGGAGAAGGTTTCACGCAAGGGCGCAAAGAAAGAAATTACAGCAAAACAATCTTTGAGTTTAAAAGGGCACGCAACTGGAAGTTTTTTTGTTTTTGGAATTGTCGAAAAAAGTACCTTCAGATGAAGAGTGCGACGCAACGGCTGACTCATAGTAGTAACCCGGCCCGGTTCAAAAAAATCTACTCACTTTCCCCCTTACCTATAATACCAGAATAATGAATACAATCAGTAACAAACAACTCATGCAGGATATTTTTTCTGAGCTGTCAAAAGGCAATGACAAGCCTTTCATAGACGCCATGGCCGACGATATGCAATGGACATGGATGGGTTCAGGACAATGGTCTAAGACATTTAAGGGAAAAGAATCTGTACTTAACGAATTGTGGAGTGCAGTAAAAACAACTTTAATCCCGCCATACAAAGTGACTGCCCACCGTTTCATTGCAGATGGTGATTATGTAGTGATTGAAGCGAGTGGAGAGAATGCCACTCCCGAAGGCAAAGCGTACAATAATAAATACTGCTGGGTGTGCCGTATTTCAGAAGGCAGGTTGCATGAATTGCATGAGTACATGGATACCGAGCTTGTGACGGAGACATTTAAAAGTTGAAGTATAGAACAGATTATCGGGCGTAAACAGAAATACCATTTACAAATACACATCCTGGTTAAACCAGTAATCTGTTCCCGATGGTTTAAATAAAATAGCCAGTACATCAAACTGTATCCATTTCCAGCCGGGATGAAGGTGTTGATATTGTTCTGCCGCATCCTTCAGGTTTTTCATTTTTTGCCTGTTGATGCTTTCTTCCGGGTTGCCAAACTTTGTACTGCGGCGGGTTTTTACTTCTATAAAATGCAGGGTATCCCCTTTTTCGGCTATTATGTCCACCTCGAGATGGCGGTGCCGCCAGTTGATTTCCCTCATTTTGTAACCACGCTGGGTAAGCCAGTCCACGGCTAATTTTTCACCCTCGTGACCTGTTTCATTGTGCTCTGCCATATTGTTATTATTTTCGGCTCACGTAAAATAATATAATAAAGTGAAACATAAAATATTCAAACTACAAGGCAAAGTGCAACACTATGCATGGGGAGGATATAAATTTATTCCCCGGTTGCTGGGATTTGAAAACACAGAACATAAACCTTGTGCGGAGTACTGGATGGGAGCGCATGCGAGTGCGTCGGGAAAGCTTGAAACGGAAGAAGGACAACAGACTTGGTACGATTTAATTCAAAGGGAACCGGTGGAGCACCTCGGCGAAGATGTGTATGAGCGCTTTGGTGAATTGCCCTACCTGTTTAAGGTTCTCGATGTAAATGAAATGCTTTCGATACAGGTTCATCCAACCAGGGAAGAAGCGAAGAAAGGTTTTGAAAGAGAGGAAGCAGCAGGCGTTTCAATGAATGCAGCCAACCGTAACTACAAAGACAAAAACCACAAGCCGGAAGTGATGGTTGCTTTGGGAGAGTTTTGGCTGCTGCATGGTTTTAAGAAAGAAGAGGAACTACTGAATATACTAAACTCAATTCCTGAATTTGATTTTTTAAGTAAAGTTTTTGCTGAAGACGGATATTATGGCTTGTATAAAACGGTGATGGAAATGCCGCAGGAAGAAGCGGATGATTTGCTGCTGCCTTTAATTAAACGCGAAATTTCTCTTTGCTACAACAGGAACCAGCCGGGTTTCTGGGTTTCTAAATTATACAATGGAAAAATACCTGACAGAAACATTGACAAAGGAATTTTTTCCATCTACTTCTTCAATATCGTTGAATTAAAAGAGGGCGAAGCCATTTTTCAGGGTGCAGGCGTGCCACATGCTTACCTCGAAGGGCAGAATGTAGAGCTGATGGCAAACAGCGACAATGTGCTTCGCGGAGGACTAACGCCTAAACACGTAGATGTACCAGAACTGCTAAAGCACATTATTTTTGAAGCCACAGAGCCAAATGTTTTGACAGGACAGGAAGCCGGCCATGAACTGCAATATGATTTACCCGCAGAAGATTTTGGCATCAGCGCAGTAAAGCTGGCAAATGGCCGTGAATATGTTTCAAAAAGTAAGTCAGCAGAAATTTTTCTTGTTATGCATGGCGAGGCAAGCTGCGACGAACTAACATGCAAAAGAGGCGAAGTGTTTGTAGTGTTGCCCGATACCGAATACACCATCCGCGGTATTGAAGACGCAGTTTTATACAAAGCCTTTGTGCCCGTTGACTAACTGTAGCTTTACATTAAAATAAACAGGTGCATTGGATGACATGATAAATTGGCTATTTTTGCCCTTCAAGATTTAAACGAAAATGAATAAGCAAAATAATAAACTGGTTGTTTCTGCGGCAATGTTAATCGTATTTGCTGCGTTTACCCGTCTTTTTCCCCATGCTCCAAACTTTACTGCTGTCGGTGCCATCGCTCTCTTTGGCGGTTCTGTTTTTAAAGACAAAAAGCTCGCTTTTTTGCTTCCTTTAGCAGCCTTGTTTTTGTCTGATGTTTGTTTGCAACTGTTTACCACCACAAAAGGTTTTTACGGGATAGGCCAGTTCTTTGTCTACTTAGCTTTTCTTGTCATCACTGCATTGGCGACGTTTATGCAGAAAAGATCGGTTTCCAACATTGCCCTTGCAGCTATTTGGAGCGGCGCTATATTCTTCATTGTTTCAAACCTCGGTGTTTGGATAAGCAGCGATTTTTATCCTAAAACGTTAGCGGGATTAGGTGCGTGTTTCTGGGCTTCCATTCCTTTCTATAAAAACGAATTCTTTGGCAATTTCCTGCTGAATGCTATTATGGGAAATGTTTTCTATTCTGCAATTATGTTTGGCGCTTATTATGTGATTGAAAGAAAAGCGGTCACACAAAGAGCAATTGCGTAAATGCTTATCTTACACACATCATAAATAATCCTGTCGCTTGCGGCGGGATTTTTTTTGTGTAGCCAGCAGTTGTTTTTCATGGCTTCATCGTTGTGTCACTCACTTGTACGGCAAATATTTTTGCAGCGAAAGGCAATTCATGCAAATAAAAAAGGTGAAGGAATCTTCACCAATTTATAGTAACAATATGCAGGCTTTTTTCACTCAAAGCTCCAGCCGTTACAAATGCATTCTTTCTTTTTTTGCCATTAGCTCTTCTACAGTTTCTACATACATTTCATCTGGTACACAACAATCGACCGGGCAAACTGCTGCACACTGGGGCTCTTCATGAAAACCCTGGCACTCTGTACATTTATTGGGAGTAATGTAGTAAGTATCAACAGCTATAGGCGACATTCTCTTGTCAGCCGATACTACTGTTCCGTCTAACAAAGTGAAAGTACCTTTTACGGCGGTTCCATCACTAATCGACCATTCTACACCGCCTTCATATATTGCATTGTTAGGACATTCAGGTTCGCATGCGCCGCAGTTTATACATTCATCAGTTATTTTGATAGCCATTTGATTTGAGTTTTATATAGTGTTATTCAATGTACTTTTGCTGCAAAAATAAGGTTTGAGTAATGACTTTACAACAACGAATTGATCTGTTGGTTAAGCTGGGAGAGTATATGCAAAGAAATTGCCACCAATGGCAACAGGTGAAAGAACAGGCGAAGCAGAAAAATCCATGGTTTGTTCCGGAATTTATAGAAATGGCTGCATCGAATATAAGCAGCGCTTTTTTGCAAAAAGATAAGCTTGAAAACTGGGTTGAAGAATATAAAGTGCCATCTGAAAATACAACGCCTGCATCTGTCGGAATTGTAATGGCAGGCAATATACCCATGGTAGGTTTCCACGACCTGCTCTGCGTTTTCACCGCAGGCCATAAACCTGTCATAAAACTTTCTTCAAAAGATGATGTGCTCATAAAACACCTCGTTTCTGTATTAAAAGAATGGGAACAGGAGGTAAGCGATATTATTTCAATAGCCGACAATTTAAAAGGCTGCGATGCATACATTGCAACCGGCAGCAATAACTCGGGAAGGTATTTTGATTATTATTTCGGAAGGTATCCGCATATCATCCGCCGCAACCGTACCAGTGTGGCAATCATAGATGGAACAGAATCAGACGAAGAGCTTGAAAGGCTGGCAGATGACATTCAAACTTATTTTGGCCTAGGCTGCAGGAATGTAACAAAATTGTATGTACCCGAAGAGTACAATTTTGAACCACTTTTAAAGGCTTTAAATAAGTATGAACATTACGGGGATTTTCATAAATACAGGCATAATTACGACTACCAACTTGCTTTACTGATGATGGGTAATAAGTTCTACATGACCAACGGAACGATTCTGCTCTCGAAAAACGAGTCGCTTTTTACCGCAGTTAGCCAGGTAAATTATGAATTTTATAACAGCAGCAACGAGCTTAAACCTTTGCAGCATAACGAAGATATTCAGTGTATCGTAGGCCACGAGTATATCCCTTTTGGTCAGGCACAGCAACCCTCTTTGTTTGATTATGCAGATGGAATTGACACAATGAAGTTTGCCGTATCCCTAACTCCAAACCTACAACTCTAAACTTTAAACTCCCAACTCTATTCTCCAGTCTTCAAGACTTCAGGCTCCCAACTCCAGGCTCCCAACTCCAACTCCTGTGCCTTTCCGTCACACCAATTTTACTTTGGCATTCGATACTGACTTTTTAGCTTACATACGATATCCTTCGTCAACATTTTGTTAAAGGGTTCTTATGAAAATCAATAGTTTAAACCTATTTATTAGCTTGCCTGTCATAGGCATATTATTTGACAACTTTTAATAAAAATAGATGATGAAACTCAAAAACATCCTTTTGGTAATACTCATCAGTTCTGCTTCTGCATTTGCAACCGTGTGGGGATTTAGCAGGTGGCAAACAAATCAGTCAGCGGGAATACAGGAAACAGGAAAACTCCCTGTAAACTATGCTGGTTTTTTTGATGGCACGAAAGCAGCAGGGCCGGTTGATTTTACCGCGGCCTCTATGTCTTCAACCCCTGCGGTGGTGCATATAAAAACCAAAACAAAAGCCCGTCAGGTAACTAATAATTTGCCTCGCAGCCGCAATCCTTTTTCAGACCTTTTTGGTGATGATTTTGGCGACTTGTTCGGCGGACCGCAATCTCAGACCATACCAGAACAACGTGCAAGCGGCAGCGGTGTTCTTATAAGCGACGATGGTTATATCGTTACAAACAATCACGTAATTGATGGCGCTGATGAAATTAATATTACGCTAAATAATAAACGCTCTTATAAAGCAACGCTGGTAGGCACAGACCCAAGCAGCGATATTGCAGTTTTAAAAATTGATGGCAAAAGCTTCCCTTACCTCGTATATGGTAACAGCGACGATGTAAAGCTTGGACAATGGGTTTTGGCGGTAGGTTATCCGCTTACTTTAGATGTTACGGTAACTGCAGGTATTATTAGCGCAAAGTCGAGGTCGATAGGAATAAACCGCAGGCAAAGTGAAAATCCCATTGAAAGTTTTCTTCAAACGGACGCTGCTGTTAATCCGGGAAACAGTGGGGGAGCTTTAATAAATACAGACGGACAATTGATAGGTATCAATTCAGCCATTGCCTCCCCTACAGGAAGCTATGCCGGTTACTCTTACGCAATTCCGGTAAACATTGTGAAAAAAGTAGTAAATGATTTGATGAAGTTTGGAACAGTGCAGAGAGCTTTTCTTGGAATTCAATACTCAATGGGTGAACCAACTGATGAAGAGAAAAAAGAGTATGGATTGAGAGAAGGTGAAGGTGTTCTGGTTGGTGATGTTACCGAAGGCGGAGCTGCTAAAATTGCAGGCATTAAAAAGGGTGATATTGTAACTAAAATAAATAACGCTCCCGTGACTACAGGACCTGAAATGGTTGAGCAGGTTACCCGTTACAAACCAGGTGATAAAGTGAGTGTTACTTATTTAAGAGATGGAAAGGAGGGTGTTGCTACCCTGATTTTAAAAAATCGTGCTGGTAATACCAATGTTGTAAAAAATGCGACTATCATAGAAAAACTGGGTGGCCAGCTTGAAAATTTGGATAAAAAGAATGCTGCTGCCTACGATGTGCCCGGTGGAGTGGTTGTAAAGAAAATTGGAAGTGGTATCTTAAGCAAAACGAAAATGCAGGATGGTTTTGTTATAACCAGCTTAAATGGAACTGTTGTAAAAAATCTGGATGACTTAAGTGCAGCACTGGAAAAAAATAAAGGCAATAGTATAAAGCTTGAAGGAATTTATCCCGGCTATGAAGGCAGCTATGGCTATCCATTAAACTTGGATGATGAGTGACGGCTCAATAACTTACTTATTGTAATTATAAATAGAAGCTGTTTCAAAGCAATTTGAGGCAGCTTTTTTTTATCCTCTCACTTGCATGCAGACTGAGATTCAACATTTGAGTCATTAAGTCAATGAATCAATGAGTCATTGAGTCATTAAGTTATTGAGCAATGACGGGTAGAAAATTAAGGACGATGTGGTAGATAAAATGTTAGGTTATGCA
>CAXUMK010000165.1:0-9483 GCA_964251885.1 uncultured Segetibacter sp.
ACTACCAGGCAGCTAACGATATGCAGCAGAGTGTGGCTGAGTCAGATAAAATGGGTGAAGTAGGTTTACTATGGCAACTGGTGGGACCCTTTGACAACCTGAATGGAAGTGGTTTCAATAAAGAATTCGGGCCTCTTAAGCATGCTGAAAGCGGCTCCGCTTTTAAATCTGCAAACAACTCAGACATTACCTGGTTTACACCGCCTGCCATGGATAAAAGCGGCTGGACATTCACTCACCCGCATATACCAACTAACACAGCCGTTATTTATGCGCAATGTTTTGTAAATGCCCCAGGCGATATGAAGTTGCTTTTAAATGCGGGGGGAAGTGGTGGTCTAAAAGTATGGGTAAACGATGAGCCTGTGATCGCTGAACAAAAAGACCTGGTTACCGAAGTGGATTATTATAAAAACTACGTGCAATTGAAGAAAGGATACAACAGGTTGCTGGTTCAGTTATGTTATTCAAATAATTCTTTTCCAAATTTTATTGTCAGGCTTACCGACGATAAAAACATTCCCGTTAAAGGTTTGACCTACACTCCCCAGTTTCATCCATATTCTGCGGCTGCATCAACTTCCGCAGCGGCACCTTCAATAAAGCATTTTGCCGAAGTTTATTTTGAAGAAAAGATTAAAAGCGAACCTGATAACATTATTAATTACATCCTGCTGTCTGAGACCTACCTGCGCGATAGCAGGCTCACAGAATCGAGGAGCATTTTGCAGGATGTAATTAAAAAATTTCCCGATGACCCGTTACTGCGCCTTGAATTGATGAATTGTTATTTAAAAGACGGAAACAATACGCTGCTGTCGCAGGAGACAGAGCGGATGAAAGAAAAAGATCCTGACTGCATGCTTACTGCCATGCTAAACATTGAGCAGTTGATGCAGGCTGAAAAATATCAGGAAGCGGAACAGGCATTGAAGAAATACGACTCTTTGTTTACAGAGGATGGAACTGATATGCTAAAAACCAAGATAAAAATACTAAGCAAACAAAACCGGATAGAAGAAATGATAAAAGTTATTGAAAAAGCTTACAAAAAAAATCCTGAGGATGCCGTTGCAGTCGATTATATGTTTAATGTGAAAATGAATGTAAATAAAGACGTGAAAGGTGCATTGGAAGTATATGAGAAATTTTGTAAAAACAATTTTAATATCGAGATAATAAAGGAACTGGCTCAACAGTATAAAACGCTGGGGATGAAAGACAAGGAATTGAAGTTAAGAGAATACATGGCAACCACTTTCAGTTACGACCCTGAGCAATCCATCCCCCTTGAAACCTTTTATTTCAGCCAGCAGAACTATGCTAAAGCTGTTGAAATAGCGCGTAAATCAATTGTCCAGGCACCCTATGTAAGTACTTACTGGGAAAATCTCGGCATAGAACTGCAGCAACTGCACAAAGATGGTGAAGCCGCAGATGCCCTTAGCAAAGCAATTTATTACGATGCTAATAATTATTCGGCACGTGAATCTCTTCGTAAAATTCAAAAGAAACCTCTCGTGTGGGATGCCTTCCCTGTTTCTGATGAATACGACCTGATACGCAAATGCGACACTACAGTAAAAGACTTCAATTATTATTACCTGCTCGATGAGAAAAGAGCGGTGGTATATCCTGAAGGCGCATCGGAAGAGTACTATACTTACGTGATAAAAATTCTAAATGCCAAAGGACTTGAAGAATGGAAAGAAACTTCGGTCTCATACAACTCCAACGCTTCTTACCTCATCATAGAAAAAGCGGAAACGGTAAAGAAAAACGGCACTAAAAATCCGGCAGAACAAAATGGCAGCGAGTTGGTTTTTACCGGGCTCGAGGTGGGAGATGCGATTGTTTTAAAATACAAGCTGCAGAACTATTACCAGGGAAGACTGGCTAAAAACTACTGGAACAAATTCATTTTTAACTCCTTCATGCCCGAAAAAACTTCGCGGTTTTGCCTGCTCGTTGCCGATAGCAGCCAGGTTAAATACAGCACACTTAACACAGATATAAAACCCCAGAAGAAGCAGTTCAATGAGTTTACCTTGTACACCTGGGAGATGAATAACGAGGAGGCACTGAAGAGCGAATCGTATATGCCGCCACTTGAGGATGTGGGTGCATCTGTAAGCGTCTCAACAGTGCCCGCCTGGTCTGATATTTCAAACTGGTACAGTGACCTGGCAAAGGAAAGGCTGGATGCCAATATAGAGGTCAAACAGGTTTTCAACCAGCTATTTCCCAATGGAACCCAACATGCATCTCAAAAGGAAATAGGCAGGATTATTTACAACTACATAGAGAAAAATATTCGATATAGTTCTGTGTCTTTCAGGCAAAGCGCTTTTACACCGCAAAAAACTTCTGTTACATTAAACACCGCTCTCGGCGATTGTAAAGACTTATCTACGCTCTTTGTTGCGCTGGCTAACCAGGCCGGCATAAAATCGAACCTGGTGCTGGTAAATACAAGAGGCAACGGGCAGAAAGCTATGTTGCTGCCTTCAGTAGATTTCAATCATTGCATTGTAAATACCACGCTCGACGGTAAACCCTACTTCATTGAGCTTACCGATAATACCCTTCCTTTTGGCAGCTTGCCACGAGATTTGTACCAGGCTGCTCACCTTATTATTCCTCTTAATAGCGATGATAAAGCCGGCACTACACTTAGTTTTATCGATGCGCCAAACAGAACACCTGTAAAATTTAAAAGGCATAACCAGGTTATTATTGACGGAAACGATGTAAAGCAATCGGTGCTTGTAAAAAGAACCGGTGCAGCCACTTCAGGTTTAAGAGAAACGTATGCTTCGCTGTCGCAGGAAGATCGCTTTAAGCAAATGGAAAAAAACATCAGCGGACAATATAAAAATTCGATAAGCCTTGAAAAGCTTTCATTCGACGGTTTGGATGTTTTGGAGGACAGCGTGAGTTACAATTGCAGCTATACGATCAAGGATGAAATAGCAGAAGTCGGAGAAATGAAAATGATGAAAATACCGTTTGAAGATGCGGTGGCTACCGTTGAAAACTTTTCCCCCGGCCAGCGTCAGTTTCCGGTTGAATATTACCGCTACGAAGATGCGGACGAATATGAAACAACGATTGACATAGCAGCTCCTCAGGGCAAAACGTTTATAGAAATTCCTAAAGACGAAGCTTTTACTTTTATGGGCAGCAATTACACACTGAAGTACGTCAGAAAAGATATGACACATTTAAGCATTGTACGAAAAGCAAGTCTAAAGAGAGAGAATGTCGTGCCTGCAAATTATGTGGCAATGAAACAGTTTTTAAGCAGCATAGTCAAAGCCGAGTCGAAGTATATCGCCTTTAAATAATTGCAAAAAAACTATGCAGAAATCATTATAACAGGTAGAAGAATTGCGTGAAACCGGAAGTAGAACAGCCGTGTAGCATGTCTGATTCGTGGCATATTGATAACACAGAATTCTGAGCAACAAGCAAGGTGTAAGAGAAGTGATACTCTCTTTTACACTTTGCTTTTGCCTTTTACTTCCTTTGTTGCTCATTTGCTTTAAATAGTTGGTGAAAGGCACAAAGCGTGGGCGATTGGGGCGAAGCAATTATTGCGACCGAATTTTAAGTCCCCATAGCATAGTACTTTATGAGCAACTGGCTAAAAGTATTTCCATACAGCAACGGCCTATCCATCTTACCGTTCATCGTATCTGCACTGGTGATTGTTATAACCGCCACCGCCATGTTTCATTCAGCAAAAGCAGCCCTTGCGAAAAACAACTACATCGTTGCTTTTTTACAGCTAACCAGCCCACGTCAATACCAACAGGAGGAAAATCCAGTTTTTTCACCCTTCATTTTTTATGATTAGCACTTTACAAACCGTATAGTATTTGAAATATTCTTTTCATCCATTACATTAAGTATGTAAGTACCGGGTGCCAGCTTGCTAAAAGTCAAAGACATGTTATTTGACCCTTCAATAATTTTGACCGCATGAGTACTTATGTTTTGTCCGGTTATATGTTCAACAATTACTTTGATTCTTTCTGGCTTCCAGGAGTTAATATTGATATAGAGAGTATTTCCTTTTAATGGAGATGGATAAAAGCCTGAGATTTTCATGTCTTTACTATTTTGATCGTTATTGCTTTGTTCTGTAAACAAGTTTTTAAAAAAGGGGATAGCCTTGGGGCTATCCCTGGATCAAATCCAAAAAGTAGTATTGCCTTAGTTTTTCATAAATCTTATAGTATTAGAACCATTTTTCTCATCCATTACCGGAAGTAAGTAAGTACCTGCTGCAAGCTTGCCAAAAGTCAACGGTATATTGTTAGACCCTGCAATGATGCTGATAGCTTGTGCGCTTACCTTATGCCCAGTTATACCTGTAACTACAACCTCCAGCTTTTGAGACTTTCCGGAAGTGATGTTAAGATAACCGGTATTGCCTGTAAGTGGAGATGGATAGAAACTGGTTATTTCCAAACCGTCTTTATTGCTTACAAGCACTCCTATATTGCTGTAGTAATTTGTCTGTCGGCTTCTTTAATCTGTAACCGATAGTAGTACTTTGAAGCCTGCACGTTATTGTCGGTAAGGCTGAAAGATTTATCAGTAGTGCCTGCAGGTGTATTAACAGCGCCGCCTGGCAACCGAAGTTATTCAAAGATTAAAAAATTCCTTCTGATGTTCAAAAGAGTTCCTTCCGCCCGAGACAAAGCTGACAGCGATATGCAGCCGATTGCTCCAACGTCCAGCCCCACTATTGGCAATACTTTTATTGTGCGAAATTTATATTTGCACTGAAAGGCTAATCATACTTCTTCTTAATCTCATATTCACCTGATGGATCTTTTTGTTTCATTGCCGTTACCCGACCGTTTTCAACTATAAATTCAATTGTTAAATCAGCATACTCTTTTGTATGAAATATTCTTGGCTTATGAGGTATTAGATTAATAGCCGGCTGTCCGGGAATAGAAATGGAAAGTTGATTTTCATTCTGTAAAACAACATTTACGATGGTGCCTGCTATTTCGTATTTTCCCAAATAGAAAGAAAGGGTTTTAGAATCATTCAATGATGCGTCAGGCTTTCTCATAAATGTGGCTTCATTTTCGTCTAATGAAACAACGAAACGATCAATATCTCCCTGAGGATTTATATTAAAGTTTAAAGAGTATAATCCATTTTCTTCATCATTAGGTGTATCAAAACGATCGTAATGAAAATGTTGAAGAGGAAGAACTATATTATGTAGCTTAAATTGCAAACCGGTATCTTTCTTATCTATGCTAATAATGCCATAAGCCGGATTTTCATATTGACCAATATAATCATCGAGCACATGCGAAGGTTTTGTTCCTGCCACACGCCCGGTTGCTGCTTTTGTTCTTCCTTCTCTTCCTATCTTCTTGCCTGCAATGTAATCTTTCAGTAATCGTGCACTCCAGGGTGTAAGATTCATGTTTAACAAACGTTCATATACATTGTAAGTTATAATATTATACAAAGGGGCACTTTGATCACCTATGACAAATACAACAATACCAATGCTATCCTGAGGCATATACGATATTTGTGAATGAAAGCCGGGAAGGTCTCCACCGTGGTAAACCAAAAGATGTCCACGATACGACGATTGCTGACGTCCCATACAGTAAACAGGATTGAGAATTTCGCCATAGCCTTTTTCAAGGTTGATATTCGGTAATGCAACTGATGGTGTAAGACTTGCCTTAACTGCTGACGATGGTAATACTTGTTTGCCTTCATATTTTCCGTCATTCATTAAAGTAATAAGCCAGTGAGACATATCATTCACATTTGAGATGATAGAACCTGCAGGACCTAAACCTCCTGTTTCTTCGTAAAAAGGAATTCGGTATAAAATATTTGTATCTCTTTTTTCATTATAGGGTATTCCATAATCAGGCTGCTTTATCATATCCGTAATGCTGAATACGGTACTGCTCATGTTAAGGGGAGTAAAAATATTTGCACGGACAAAATCTTCCCAGGTTTTCCCAGTTAGAAGCTCCGTTATATAACCGGCTGCTGCATACATCAGATTATTGTAAAGAAATCCTTGTCTTAAAGGCTGGCTTGGTTCCAGATACTTCAGTTTTTCAAATAATGCTTTTCTTGTAAAATCTGATTTATACCAGATTAAATCATGGCGGGAAATGCCCGTTCTATGTGAAAGCATATCATGTATGGTGACTGTATTGTTAAGTTCACTATTGTAAAACTCTATAGAAGGAACATAATTTTTAATTGGTTTATCCCAGTCGAGCTTTCCTTGTTCCACAAGCATTCCCGTTGCTATTGTGGTAAAAAGCTTTGTATTTGAAGCAATCTGATATAATGTATTTGGAGTAACCGACAACTTTTTTTCATAATCTTTGTAGCCATACCCTTTTGCAAATACAAGTTTATTTTTGATTACAACCCCTACACACGCGCCGGGTGTATTCCAGTCTTTGAGCGTTTTTTCCATATACTGATCAAAGCTTGTTAATTGTTTATTTACATCAATGTCCTGAGCAGTTAACGTAATTGAACAAAAGATTATAATACTGAGAAGAATACTTTTAAACATAATATTTAATTTAGATGATGTTGCTGTTAATTTCGCACAACGAACAATTATTGCCGTTTGTAGCATCCTGTGAAAACGCTGTTACTACTTAAAAACTGTTTGAATTAATTAAAGACTTTTGATTATGAAACTACTGCTGCCATGAAAAGATGCGGTATAAGTGAGTGACACAACGGAGATGCTACACAGAACAAATGCCCATTACATAAAAAAACAAATAACTCAAAAAGCTTCTTAATTCTTCCTGCTTAAATACTCTTTACTTTATCTTCTTACCATCACTATCTTGTCCGTTTTGGTGTAAAACAAGTTTTGTAACAACACCCTTATCATTTTTTATAAAGTCTATTTGTGCAGCTACAACTTTTAAAAAAAAGCGATCCTCTTTTTCAGCATATATCTGTGCTTCGCCTTGCCCGGTTGCCTGTGCATAAATATTGTTACCCCTTACGCTTACGGTTATAACAAAGCCGGGCGATAGCTCATATTCTCCCACATATTTTTTAAGCGTTGCAGTATTTAACTTTATCTCTTTTTTGCTAAGATTTTCCATCTTTTTCCTTGTTTCAGGAAATTCTTTTATTGTCAATGCCTTTGCATAGAACTCAATTGCTTTTGTGTTGTCTCCTTTTGCATTATACAAATCTCCCATACTGTCGTACACATTAAAACTTTGCGGATAATTATCAACGTTTAATTGTAACAGGCTTTGTGCTTTGTCCATCATTTGTAAGCTTATAAACTGGTAAGCTATTTCATTTATCAATTGTTCCGGTGGAAGTACTTTATACCCCATTTTTTTAGATACGTCTTTATAATATTGATTAATATAAGCCACAGTAAAGGCGGTATCGTCTGGAGCATTCGGAAGTTGTAAAGCGGGTTTAAAAAAGGAATGAAGCGCATCATATTCTGCTATCAGCGGTACCGATCCGTGATTATCCTCATTATAATATTTCCAGTTCCAGATTAAATTATTATTCTTATACTTTTGTAGCGTTTTAACAAGTTGCAGGTTTGAGCGAATATGCACCGTATTGCCTGTTGTATCTTTTATTACTTTAAAGGTGTCCATTCCTTCACTCATGGTATTTGCAACGGCAAGAAAAAGGCTTTTTCCATCTAATTTTTTTTGTTGCAGCACTGTATCCGCTTTCCTTAATAATTTTTGATTGTCCCACCACATACTTGGGTCAATGGCGAGATATGAATTAAACAAATCAGGGTGATTAATAAGCGCATCAATTACCATTAATCCGCCCAGCGAATGGCCTATGAACATTTTGTATGGCGCTGTGGGATACGCAGAGTCAATATGAGGTATAAGTTCATTTTTAATAAATTCAATAAATTTTTCTCCACCCCCGGAACCTTTTAATGCCGTCATTGGCTTACCATCAGTACCATAATCAGAAGGTGTAGGTGTAAGGTCGCGGGTACGGTTAGTGTTAGGAATGCCTACCACAATCATTTGAGGCGCTATAGTATTACCATTTACTGAACTTAACTGCTGCAACATGCCGGTAACTGATTGAAAGTGGGCATCACCATCCAACAGATACACAACCGGGTATTTCTTTGCTGCGTAAACATCGTTGTTTAAGCGCTCCGGCACCGATACCCAAACTTTTCTATTTTCGTTCAATACTTTTGAATAAACGCTATCAATAGTGCCAATTACAATTTTATTATCATTCTGCGCATTAGCCAATGCAATAATAAACAGGCAGGAAAATAAAAGTTTTAGTTTCATATCTTAAAAGTATTTGCGGTTATCAAAAATTTAGATTTTTCTGTTTTATCCCTTCGTTAGCTTTGGAATTTATTTTCACTACCGGAAAAGGGGAACGGCGGCCATATACTATCAATAGCATGTTGAAAACGTGCAGCCCAGGCTGGGTCAAAAGTTTGCGCTTTTAAAGTTGATAACACCCGGGTGAATAATGTGGTAATGAGTAACAGTTTCTTTTTCATAAGTACAATTTTAGGATTTGAAATGTGTTAGAGCTATTTAAAAAAGGAACTTTAGTAGGAGGCGTAAACTTTTTTCATGATTTTATACCTTGATAAATAAAGTTGATTTTATAGTATAACACTTATAAGAATATGGTATCTAAGTATAAGTAAGCAATATGGTCTCGGTAAAATTATAACTATGTATTATACGAGACAATCCCCCAAATTGGGGGATTTTTTTAAGAGGGATTAAAAGTGAATATTTTAGAATTTACTTTTAAACCTGAATGCTTATGGTCTTCATTGGTAAGATGGATTAATACGCTTCAATAAAAGCGGAATAGATAATCTGCAAGTACAAGTGAGTGACACAACCATGTTGAAAAAGGTTATAAAGCCGGTTCCAAAAAAATTACTGCTTTATCATTTCAGTTTTTAAAAAATTATTCTTTCAATAATTATGCTGTTCGATAAATTTTTTGAGTATTTCCTGCCTGAAAATATACGCAACAACAAAGCGCATCCGCAGTACGATGAGTTTTATGTGATAGCAAGTTCGGCTCCGGTGGGGATTATTTTTATGTCTCTTTTTCCATTGTTTCTTTTATACCAGGGCAAACCGGTTACAGGATATTATATAAATGTAGCCGGACTTATAACTATGCTGCTCTGCATGAAGTTTTTAGGACATTACCGCATACCTATGTACCTGACAGCAGTGGTCAGTTATTTTTTAATATATGGATGGATAAAAGATTCAGGACTTATTTATTCAACTAATGCGGGCATTATGCACATATACTTGCTGGCTTCAATTTGGGCCGATAAAAAAAGAGGTTGGCTGTTTACATTCAGCAACGTTGCTATATTCATTTTTATTTATTACCAAACTATTGCCACCGGTATTAATTGCTCAATGAACGCGGTTTTAGGCA
>CAXUMK010000165.1:9493-12201 GCA_964251885.1 uncultured Segetibacter sp.
TATGCATTAGGTATGCATTGCTTTATCACTATTTTCCTCGGTAGCCTTTTAGGATACGAACAGTTTGAGCAGGAGCGCAACCGTAAACAAATAAGGGCGCTACAAGACCAGAAAATAAGTTTGCTGGATGAAGCGGTTAAGCAGCGTACTGACCAACTGAATAATATGCGGCAGGTAATGGCTGCCGATTTTCATGATGAGACGGGCAACATGCTTTCAGCCATTACACGGCAGGCGTCGTTACTAAAGTTGAAGCTGCATAGCAATGATGCGGCATTGCCCATAGCGGAGAGCATCATAAAAAACAGTAACGATTTGTATGCGAGAAGCAAAGATTTTTTATGGAACCTGAACCATAACAGCGATGAGCCTTTGGAGTTGTTTAATTATCTCACAGCACATGGGCAGTTATTCTATAACCAATTCGACATAGCTTTTTCCTCGGTAGTTAAAGGTGAGATACGGCAACTTCAGCAGTTGGATCCGTTCGCCGCTCTTAACCTGATCTTCATTTTTAAAGAAGCAATGACCAATGTGGTAAAGCATGCCCATGCTAATGAGGTAACAGTTGAAATGCAGTATCGCGACAATAAAGTTGTATATGCATTGCAGGATAATGGCAGGTGGAAACATAAAGATGAAGCCCAACTCCATTATGGACTTATGAATATTGAACATCGCTGCGAAAAAAATCATTTTGGCTTTCTGCTATCAAAGCAGGAGGAAGGAACCCGTATGGAAATCACTGTTCCGGTTAATACATCTTTTAGTTAAAACCAAAAAAATGAAAAAGAGAATTATCATTATTGAGGATAACAGCAAGATAAGAGAAGGCTTTGCAGCAGTTATTGAAAGTACGGGCAAATACATTTTAGCTGACAATTATGGTAATTGTGAAGATGCGATAAAGAACCTTGAAAAGGATAAACCCGACGTGGTATTGATGGATATTGAACTGCCTGGCATGAGTGGCATAGATGGCACTTTAAAGATAAAAAAGCAATGTCCCGAATGCATTGTTTTGATCATTACCGTTTTTGAGGACAGTGTTAAAGTATTCCAATCGCTGTGTGCCGGTGCTGCAGGCTACCTTGTTAAAAATTCAAACTTAGAAGATATTGTAAAAAGCATAGATGAGGCATTGGCAGGAGGTGCGCCCATGAGCTTACATATTGCGAAAATGGTTGTTCAATCTTTTAAGCTGGCAAACAACTCTCCTTTATCGGAACGGGAAACAGAAGTACTGCAAAGCATTTCGGAAGGTAAAAGCTATTCAAAAATTGCTTTAGATTTATTTATAAGCAGGGAAACGGTGAGAAGTCATATCAAAAATATTTACCAAAAGCTTGCTGTGAACAGTAAATCAGATGCACTTAAGATTGCGGGAGATAATAAATGGCTGAATAAAAGCCGGAGTTAATATGCAGCAAAGAAGAAGAAGTAATAATTGAAATATAATTATTTTTTAAGTTACAGGTTACAATAATTTTACGAAGGACGGGAAATATACAAACATTTGAGATAGTAAAAGATTGGCCATTTGACCTGAACCATATTTATCCTGTTCCAAACAAGTGGGGCGAAAAAGGAGCCACAACTTTCGAACTCAACACTGTTGACAAAAGCGCTGGTGACGGAAGCGCTGCTTTCAGCATACAATGAAGTTATAAAACCAGTTTTTGAACGCTACTCATCTTCGTTGTGTTACTCACTGTACTGCAGTTTTTCATATTGTCTCCCGTTTCATAATTAAAATTCTTAATTAACACAAACAGCTTCTCAATACTTTTACTATTTTGTACAAGTGTTTTGCAACCATGCTTTTCTTTTTCATTTCAACTTCAAAATAATTTTATTATGAAATTAAATACCTGCATTGCAGCATTGCTGTTTGTTTTGTTTTTTTCATTGGGCGCTCACGCTAAAAAGACTAACCCAACCGACACACGCATGCTGATGCAGCCTGCTATCAGCGCCAGTCATATTGCATTCAGTTATGCAGAAGACCTTTGGGTTGCAAACGTGGATGGTTCGCAGCCGCGCCGTTTAACGGTAAGTGCAGGCGTAGAATCAAACCCGAGGTTTTCACCTGATGGCAAATGGATAGCCTTCAACGGACAGTATGATGGCAACACCGACGTATATATTATTCCCGTAGACGGCGGCGTACCCAAAAGGCTTACCTGGCATCCTTTGGAAGATTTGGTACGTGGGTTTACACCCGATGGTAAATCAGTGTTGTTTCAGTCGCAGCGAAATTTATTTACCCGTCGTTACGCACAGCTATTTACTGTTCCGGTTACTGGCGGGCCTGCCACACAACTGGAATTGCCTAATGCATATTATGCCAAGAAGATGTTGTATAGAAAAGGCAATGCATGGGGCATCACCAATGCGGGAGAAAAACCGGAGGCGGGAAAAGGCTTCTCAGCGATACAGGTAAAAATTGACCCGCCTGCGGAGTGGCGCGACATTCTTGACGAAGCCTGGCGCGTAAACCGGGATTATTTTTATGACCCCGGCATGCATGGTGTTGACTGGGCTGCAATGAAAACAAAATATGAAGCCTTTCTTCCTGATGTTACCTGCCGCGGCGATCTTAACCGCGTGTTGCAATGGATGCTGAGTGAGCTTTCTATCGGGCATTCATTTATACTGGACGGCGGAGATTTTATGTACGAACCTAAAGATATAAAAGGCGGGTTGCT
>CAXUMK010000166.1:0-12200 GCA_964251885.1 uncultured Segetibacter sp.
GCAACCCACAATCTGATACTCTGTACTATCCCTGTACTTGGCCGTAGGCTTACGTCGCAAGGGTCTTTTAAACTTCCCTGTGGAGCTAAAGTATTAAGTATTGATGCCCGCAAGAATCCTTCTATAGTATTCGATCCATATTACAGAGACATTCTTTGCGGGGATATAGGATATTTTACAAATCAGGTATATGGCAATATGGAAAATGACAGTACAGCTAATACAAATGCCGAAAAAGCATGGTGCAACATTTGGGCATGGGCAGTAAGTGAAGTAATTAACAGACCACCTCCAATTATTCTTCCTCCGGTTTCATCTCCATTAGGAAAGGCTGTGTATTATGGCCCAAAAAGCTTACCACTATGTGGAAATAATAATACAGGTAAAATTGTAGCCGCCGATACAATCAGTGGCTTTTATTTACTAGGATGGGAAACATCTGTTGATAATGGCAATAGCTGGAAACCGGTTGCAAGTTCATCTTATGAATACACCTTTACCAATGCATCAAATAATCAGCAATACAGATTTTTAACTGGTACAGATACTGCCAGAAGCACATCATGCAGAACATATTTCTCTGCACCCGTTACCATAACCGTTAATCCGGTTATAAAAGACAGTTTATACCGTGAAATCTGTGAAGGCCAAAATTATTTAGACCATGATACCAGTGGAGTTTACACAGATACATCAAACCTTGCGGGCAAATGTAGTATCAGCATATTAACATTAGTTGTCAAAAAAAAATCACACGCCTCGCTAAACCAATCAATTTGCGAAGGGCAGACTTACATGGATCATAGTACGACCGGTACATATACTCACATTTTAACCAATGCCAATGGCTGTGACAGCATAATAACAGTTAACTTAACTGTAAAGTCAAAATCGTTTAATACAATTGATCGATCAGTATGTGCAGGGCAAACTTACGAAGGACATAATACGAGCGGCACTTACATTGATACTTTCGCAGCAGCAAACGGATGCGACAGTATAAGAACTTTACATCTTACTGTAAAGCCAAAATTGGTTTATACAATTAACCAATCCGTTTGTGAAGGGCAAACTTATGAAGGATATAATACAACCGGAACTTACATTGATACTTTTGCATCCTCAAACGGATGTGACAGCATAAGAACTTTACATCTTACAGTTTTGAAGAAGCCGTTTCCTGATTTAGGATTAAATAAAGAATTGTGTAAAGGAGATACTTTAGTCCTTAACCCGGGAGTGTTCTCATCTTATCTGTGGCAAGACTCTTCTACATCAGATCATTTTATTGTAAGAAATGCCGGAGTGTATTCAGTTAAAGTAACAAACTTTTGCGGTACAAACAGCGATGAGACTCTGATTTCAGAAAAAATATGCAATATTTATTTTCCCAATGCTTTCACTCCCAATAACGATGGCAAAAATGACGTATTTAAAATATTGAATGCTTATCTTTTACAAGACTATTATCTTGCTGTTTATAACCGCTGGGGACAAAAAGTTTTCGAAACAAAAGATTATACAAAAGGTTGGGATGGTTTATTAAATGGTAAATCACAAAGTACCGGCGTTTATATTTGGTTTTGCAGGTATAAAAAAAATAACGTTGTTACAACCGCTAAAGGAACAATAGTTTTAATCAGGTAAAAACGCTTCCATTTATGTCGAAGCAGGGTCTTCGTAGCAAGCAGTGTGTGTTAAGATGAGATGCACCCTACACAACATGCCGGGCTCTCTTGTCCCACTCATAAGGCTCTTACAGCAGACCCGAGCAGGACGAAGTGAAACCTCCTCCTCTAAATATGCTTTTTAATTTTCTTCTTCCTGCACCTCTGCGCCATTGAGTGAAACCGTATGTTGAAGCAGGGTCTTCGTAGCAAACAGTGTGTGTTAAGATGAGACGCATCCTACACAACATGCCGGGCTCTCTTGTCCCACTCATAAGGCTCTTACAGCAGACCCGAGCAGGACGAAGTGAAACCTCCTCCTCTAAATATGCTTTTTAATTTTCTTCTTCCTGCACCTCTGCGACATTGAGTGAAACCGTATGTTGAAGCGGGGTTTTCGTAGCAGAACTGTGTGTTAGGAAGAGACCCTGCCTTGCACAAAATTGCGGGCTACCTTGTCCCACTTATAAGGCTCTCAAAGGAGAGCGGGCAGAACGAAAAAAAGAATTAAAAGTAGATAATGAAAAATTGAAAAAAATTAATCTCATAAGTTGGGTAAGGATGAGCAGTCTGCCGGTATGGAAGATATGAAGAACCTGTTTGGCAAATCTCTAAGCGTGAATAAAAATTTACCCCCGGGCCATTTCATTTCATCTCGAAGCAAAGAAGCCGTTTGGATATGGAATCGCTCCGGCTGATTATAAAGACATTCTTGGTTGCAGGCTAACGAAAGCAATGGGTCAATGGGATTTTTTAAATATTCAAGACATAGAACGCTTATGACCAAAAGAAAAGTTTGTGCAGTAATAACAGCCCGTCCCAGTTATAGCCGGATTAAAACCACATTGCAGGCCATTAAAGAGCATCCCGGCCTGGAGCTGCAGATTGTATTGGCAGGGCCCGCACTTTTAAACAAATATGGTAATGTAGAAGACATAATGCATGATGACGGTTTTGAAGTAACAGAAAGGGTGTATACCGTATTGGATGGAGAAAATCTAACCTCAATGGCTAAGACGGTAGGTATAGGTCTGGTGGAGCTTTTCTACTATCTTTTATAAACTTCAGCCCGATATGGTGATGGTGATTGCAGACCGTTTTGAAACCATCTCTGTTTCCATTGCCGCCGCTTATCAAAACATTCCGTTGGTGCATATACAAGGTGGCGAAATAACCGGCAGTATCGACGAAAAAGTAAGACACGCCAATACTAAGTTTGCCGACATTCATCTTGTTTGTAACAAGCGGGCTATGGAAACCGTTATTAAGCTGGGCGAAGATCCCGAATATGTTTTTAATACCGGTTGTCCGTCTATTGACCTTGCCGCGGGTATTATAGATAGTCCTGCCCTCAATTTCAATCCCTATATAAAATACGGCGGATCAGGTGAAAACCCCGATTATAAAAAGGGTTATGTAGTGGTTATGCAGCACCCCGTAACTACAGAGTTTAGTGGAGCAAAATTTCAGATCGAAGAAACCCTCGAAGCGATCAAAGACTTAAAAATTACTGCATTCTGGTTTTCGCCCAATGCCGATGCAGGTTCAGACGCCCTATCTCAAAGTATAAAATACTATCGCAGCCATTATAACCTGTCGCATGTACATTTCTTTAACAATATGATCCCGGCCGATTTTCTGCGACTGGTTTATAATGCCCAATGCCTCATAGGCAACAGCAGTATGGGCATAAGAGAATGTTCTTTTTTAGGAGTGCCGGTTATTAATGTTGGCAGCCGCCAGAACGGACGCGAAAGAGGTTGTAATATTATTGATACAGGTCATGATAAGGAACAAATAGCTGAAGCTTTGCAGTATTGGCAAAATAACGAAAGACCCGAAAGGTCTTTTATATATGGCAGCGGCGATGCAGGTAAAAAGATGGCTGAAGTATTGGCAAAAGTTCCTCTCAGATATTCCAAAATCCTACAATTTCAAGATGAAAAACCTTTGCATTATACCAGCGCGGTCAGGGTCAAAAGGGGTGCCGGGCAAAAACATAAGACTGCTTAATGGTAAACCGTTAATTAAATACACTTTTGATGCAGCAGCAGAATCTAAGCTGATCGATAAAACCATTCTTACCACCGACTCATTGCGAATTGCCGAAACGGCCCGTTCTACCTCTGTTGAAGTTCCTTTTATGAGACCTGTCGGTCTTTCTCTCGATACAACACCTACAGCAGATGTCATAAAACATGCGCTCAACTTTTTTGACAGCAGGGGAGAGTTTTACGATATCATTTGTCTGTTACAACCAACCTGTCCCTTTCGTAACAAAGGGTGTATTGACCGGTGCATCGAAAATTTTATTACATCCGGCGCTGACTGCCTTGTTTCGGTCAAAAAGGTTCCCCACGAATACAATCCGCAGTGGGTTTTTGAAGCCGATGATACAGGATTTTTAAAAATTGCTACGGGCGACAAAAAAATTATCCCTTCGCGTCACCTGTTACCCGCCGCTTTTGCCAGAGACGAAAGCGTTTACGTTTTTAAGGCCGACAATATACGAAAGCAAAATTCTATCTATGGCGACACAATTTCTTATCTTGAAACTGATAGCCTTTGGCATATTAATATTGATACTGCCGAAGACTGGCAACGTGCAGAAATGATAGCAAATATGCTGTGTTTGGTTAATTGAGTTTCGCAAACGGGAGAATGAAGTGAGTCTTCATAGCAGAGCAGTGTATGTTAGGAACACCACTCCCGCACAACATGCCTGGCTCCCCTTATCACGTTCACAAGACTCTTAAAGGAAACCCGAGCAGGACGAAAGCATATAATTCATAAGGTCAAAAAGTTTATTGCATAAGGCCGGAGAGATATAAAAAAGATAGACAAAAAAGTCAACTCTTAACCTTAAAAATTGTCAACTGATGTTTGGGAGATAATTCCTGACAGATGATTTCTATTATCGGAAAATTCAGGCTATACAAATTATTAAAATAAAAAAGAACCTTATCAAGATTTCTGATTGCTTTTGCAAAATGTTTATCGTAAGTAAAAAATGCAGCACTATCCTTATTGGACAAATCGTCGTTGCATAAATATCTTGCTCTCCTTGAAAGTCCTTCAAGCTTTGCATAAGATAAGTATATGTCTTCGGGGAGACTGCAAACAGATAATGGGTTGTACGGGCTTAAAGAATTTTTCGTGGCTTCGTGAGTTCTATAATGAAGCCCTGCTGCTTTAGCTAAATGTGCATTAGCTAAGTGAACTGCCACATAAAAACATACTGTCACCTGCCAATCCCAATGATGTGAGTTTCGGGAATTTGTTTCTTTTAGAAAATCCAAATTCTTTTTAGCTTGATCTATGTGGTTTTCAAATGACGCCACCTAATTTGAAAGATTATTATCTAAAATAGTTTGATGATAATGAGGTGGAACAGGCAACCTGTCCGATTTTTCTATAATAGTAGAATTTATATAAAACCCACAAGAATGGTACTTGCCATTTATTTTAGCTTCCGCTAACAAAAGCGCATCTTCCGCAAGTTCATCATCATCATTTATTTCAGACCAAACCAATATTTTTGAATCGGATAGACCGAACGCAAGTTTTAAAGGTATTTTATTATAATTTCTTAGTTCCTGAAGATAATCGTAAACCAATTTCTTTACCATATACTTAGAACTGGTTTCCCTCACACTCCGCGCTACAGATTCTTCGTCTCCGGATATTATTGCGTCATACAATCTTTGTTTGGCTACAGAAGCGGTTTGGGTAGTTAACAAGAAATGATCAACTTTTATATCGTCAATGAAATCAGAAAACCACTTGTTTATTTTTTCATCTTTGTTAGATTCTGCAGGAGCATTATGGAAAGTGTTGGAGTTCATTTTAATGTTTTTGAAGCATAATTATATTCAAAAGATACACTTTTAAGTATTGTCTTGTACTTAATAATACAAGTATAAGACAAAAGTATTTCACAGTTAGTTTTTAAGGTTTGTTTTGTAACAAATGAAGAAAATCGAATTAATTGTACATGCTCTTCAATTGAAACGTTTAAGAATGCAAAAAGTTGCATTCTTAAACGTTTGTGTCGCTCAAACTACTTACCTCCCAATCTTACAATATCATCAATGCTAAAAATTCCATGGTAAGAATTGGTTTTAATTCTTTAACCTAACGCTTAAAAATAAAAAAACTTTTAATAGAAAATTAAGGGTTTGTCAATTGCATTTTTTTTGATAAAAAGTGATGTGCAGCTATTTTTGTGCGTTCAAAGTATGTTGATTTATGCGAAAATATTTCTCTGAAAAGAATGCACTTACTGTAATAGTAAGTCTGTTTTGTCTTGTAATGATGTTTGTTGCGCTCATATCCAAACAATCTTTTTGGGAAGCCATCGCTTTTGGTTTGGCTTTCAGTTTTTCTGTAGAGGTCGTGTGTCACAGAGCGAAAGAAAATTAATAACTTATTTTACTCTCATTTATTCGAAATATACTTCCTGCGGCATAAAGATGTGCAGCGATTTTTTTGGAGCCGGGCTGCATTACTACTATGAGTCATCGTTGCGTCGCACACTTGCACTTTTGTTCATTATTCGGCAATGCACAATCTTATCCCGACTGCAGTATAACAAAATGTGCTTAAAACAGATATGCCACACTTTCAAGTGTGGCACATCTAAACGGTTAATGCCTTTGCATCACAGTTCTTTAATTTTTATGTTTTTAAACCAGGCTTCACTGCCATGATCCTGCAGCGCTATGTAGCCTTTTTCGGTCATTCCATATCCCGGTGCATCTTTCCATTTTCCTTTCATTTTCTTTCTTTTCCATTCGTCGGTCCACATTTGAAAGTCTAAGAGTTTTTTGCCGTTAAGCCAGTGCTGCACATGGCCTTTATCTACCACTATTCTTGTATTGTTCCACTCACCGGCAGGCTTGGGGGCGGCAGTTGGCGCAGCATCCATTGCATAGTTAGCGCCTGTTTTTTGCCAGTCCTGGAGCTTTTCAGGAAAATTGACATCATCAATAATCTGGTATTCCGGTCCGCTTAAATAAGATTTGTCATATTCTTCGGTCACCATGTACAAGATGCCGCTGTTACCTTTTGGAGAAATCTTCCAGTCAATAGACAAATCAAAATTTTCATACTTGTCTTTGGTCATTAAATCGGCATTGACCGAGCCATAATTCTCAGCAGATCCTTTACTATGCAATGTACCCGAACTGACTTCCCACGATGTTGACGGCTGATTTTTATAATAGCGCCAGCCATCTGTTGTAGAGCCGTCAAACAGCAGCTTCCATCCTTCCTTCTTTTCGGTTTTGCTAAGCCTGTTGTCTGAGCTATGCATGTATGCAAAACTCATCGCTAAGATGCTTGTAAAAACAACGGTGAACAGCAAAAAAATTTTCTTCATACATCTGTTTTTTATTTGGTTAATACTGTCAGGTTTTGTGGATCCCACTGCATTATTTTATTGTTGAAATAACTATCGTTGCAAAGCAAAGCAGGTGCAGCGGCACGGTAAGCAAATAAAGCGTCTTCGTTTACCTTGCCGTTATTTCTGATAGCTGTTGCCCAATTATAAAAATGATCGAAGTGCGCTCCTTTATAACCAGCCTGTGCTGCATATTCCAGCTTTTCGGGAGGCATCATCGCTTTACGGTCATACACATATTCTTTGCCTGCACCGGTTAATTTTGTTTTAAGCAAAGGATCATTTACGTCTGCATTTTCGGTGTTTCTGAATACAGTTACTTTATCCCATTCCACTGTCATAGAACCTTCGCTGCCTACCAGCCGCAGGTAGTTTGTTCCACCTGTACCATCTACAAAATTTACCCGCAACGATAAATTAAATGCAGGATGAACTGTTGTTTCAGGATAATCAAACATGCCCAGCATTACATCAGGAACTTCACGGCCGTCTTTCCAGTAGCGAAGTCCGCCGGTGGCCATAATTTTATTTGGACCAACCGAACCGGTTACAAAATGGAGGCTTGAAAACAAATGAACAAAAAGGTCTCCTGAAACGCCTGTTCCGTAGTCACGGTAGTTTCTCCAGCGAAAGAACCGGGTAGCATCAAAAGGTCTTTTGGTGGTGTTGGCGACAAATGTGTCCCAGCCTACATTTGCCGCAGAGGCATCGGCAGGAATGGGATATTGCCATGCACCCTGGGGCGACATTCGTGCCCAGAAACCTTCAGCATAATTTAGCTGACCTATCGCGCCGTCTTTCAGCAATTGCTTCGCCTTTTCATTTCCCAGCGAACTCATGCCCTGGCTTCCCACCTGAAAAATCACTTTGTTTTTATTTTGCGCTGATATCACTGCCTGGCCTTCGGTTATATCATGCACCATTGGCTTTTCGCAATACACCGATTTTCCTGCATTCATAGCAGCAACCGAGATGTCTTTGTGCCAATGGTCGGGCGTAGCAATAATGACTGCATCAATGTCTTTCCTGTTTAGTATTTCGCGGTAGTCGCGTGTGGTGGCGATGTCGCTTCCCCATTTCGTCTTTGCACTTGCCAGGCGTCCGTCGTACAAGTCGCAGACGGCTATTAGTTTTATACCCGGAACGGTGATGGCTGTATTGGTATCGGCTGTACCCATTCCTCCTGCTCCAATCAAAGCAATCTGTAATTGGTCATTTACAGAAAAATGCTGCTCAGACCTAAACAATTCTTCGAGGTTTCTTTTTCTGTCTTTGGCAGTAACAACAGCAGGTATTAAGGCAGCGCCGGCAACTCCTTTGGTTATTTTGGTAATAAAAGAGCGCCTTGAATGATCGTTAAAAGTTTCAGACATGGTTATTGTAGAATTTTACATTGAAAATAATGACGACGAAACATATTGAACAGCTTGAAATATATTTCTGTTTTTCTCTTTCCTCCCTTTAGGGCTGGGGTATCTACACCTTCACATAAATCCTCCTCCTATTCAGCCACCATCCCACACTCCAGCAAATGAGCATATAAAAAACAGCAAACAAAAACGAACCTAATGCACCGGGAGCAACTGCCTGAAAAATGGTACTGTTTGTCCAGCCATACAGGTTTTGGGCAGGTGACACCCTTATCATGTATAAGATGGTTACCAGCACTTCAGACAATATGTAAATGAATAAAGGGTTTCTGCCGAATATCAGAAAGAAATTGGTCCATTTTAATTCGTTCTGATTCTTAATCTCCAAAATATAAATGAGTGCGGATATAAGAATAAGATCGATACCGGTAGTAACCAACACAAAAGGGCTGCTCCACAACTTTTTATTGATAGGAAAAACCATGTTCCACCAGACTGCAACGAAGATAAGCAAAGCGCCGGTCAGCAGCATTTTTGAAATGGTTTCATATCCTTTGCCTTTTTGCTGTATGAACTTTCCGGCATAATAGCCGATTACCACATTTACAATTGCTGGCATCGTACTTAGCCATCCTTCGGGATCAAAGGCGGCTCCTTCGCCATGATACAGGTGATTGGGTCCCATTAAAAATTTATCAAGATAATAACCGGCATTTCCAAACATACTGTAAGGCTGGGCATGATCTCCAAAAATGAGCAGCAAAACCCAGTAACCCTCCAGAAGAAGGAAGCTTATAACTACCGCCTTTTTTGTTGAAACATAATGTAATAACAAAGAGCCGAAGAAATAAGAAAGAGCTATTCTTTGCAAAACGCCCATAATACGGGTATTGCTTATCGGCGCTCCGGTAATATGTCCTGCTTCATCAAACCGAAAAAAAGGGAACCATGACATTAAATAACCGATCAGGAAAATGAGCAGGGTACGTTTAAACACTTTTCTCAAAAAAGCAGCATTACTTATCTGCCTGTACCTGTCGAGCGAAAAACTCATTGCGTTGCCGACGGCAAACAAAAACGAAGGAAAAACAAGATCGGTCGGGGTAAAACCATGCCATTGGGCGTGCTCGAGAGGAGAGAAAGCATCGGCTCCGCTGCCGGGTGTGTTTACAATTATCATAAAGCAAATCGTCATTCCTCTAAACACATCAAGAGAAAGAAACCGCTGACTTTGTGCACGCATAGGGTTTGGTTATTTGGGTCTAATCCCCGTCGGTAATGCGGGAATTCAAAACAGATTTTCCGTCGGCTGTAAATAAAACAATTCCTTTTTTCTTTTGCAATGTACCGGTTGAGTCAGTATACACAAAATCGAGGCTATACCGCAGAGGATGTGTAAAGATCGTATCGGGGTAGTCTTCGAGGGTATCCTGTTTAAAACCTGTTATGTCTAAAGATCGTGCTTTGCGAAGCTGTCTTCTTATTTCATCTTTGGCGATCAGTTGTCTTTTATCGCTTTCAAACGAATGACTTTCGCAGGCAGAAAATATAACCAGCAAAATGAGAATTATATACCGCATGATGGAGATGTATCAAGTATTGAATGAAGTAACTAATGTACTACAGAAGCAGCAATTTGAGATAAATAAATAATTTAAAAACGGTTAACACTCGTTTGAGATAGTGTAAAGAGACTCACTTACTTACCGGATAAAGGTTACCGGTATATCATACTACGCAAGGGATAAAAAGTGAGTAGAATTTTTTTTGAGCCGGGCTGAATTACTACTATAAGGCAGCGGTTGCGTCGCACACTTCTACTTTTCTTTATTGGGCAGAGAGTCGCTTGTACCCTTTGCAGCATCAGTAAGTCATTGGGTCAATAAGTCATTAAGTCAATAAGTCATTTTGAAACACATAGGTATATAGAAATGTAAGACCGCATAGATTTAGTCATTGGGGCATTTAGTCAATAAGTCATTTAGTCATTTAGTGGTCGCTGGGTATGCGCTGCTATGAAAAGATACGGTACAAGTGTGCGACGCAACCGGAGTCGCCATGAAATACAACTGACAGCTCCCAAAAAAATACAAATATTTTAAACACGGCAAAGTAGAATTAAAACTATTACTTTCTACATTGCTAAAGATCCTGTCCAAAACTCAAAGGCTCTGCCCCGGCGTTCATCAGGTTTAAAAAATCCTGCAATGGTCATGGTTTTATAGCTGATAAAGCTGTCTTTGTCTCCTTGTCCCTGAAAATGTACTGATCGCCATGTGCCGGTGTTCATATAAATTTTACTTCTCTTTACACCGTTATCATCTGTATAAGAACTCATGGGAACTACTTCGGCATAATGGGTATGTCCCATAACAAAGAAGTCTTTTTGTTCATCCCTGGAAATCTCGATTGCGTATTTTTTGTACGACTCAAACTGGTCTCTGTCAAAGCCAAAATGATTGATAACAGCGCCAAGGGTTTCTATGGAGAAAATACCTGTTATCCACTCTGCCAGTTTCATTTCGAGGCTTAGTAAACGATTTTCAGAAATAATTTTATTGTGCCTGAATTCTTCAATTACTAACTTGAGCGCCTCGCTAATGGCTTTATTTACTACGTCGCTATCCAGTTTAGTGACTTTCATTTCCTGCGATATCCACGCCGGAGCAAGATTGTAAGGTCGCAGGTTGTCTATCTCCCGCACCTGTTTAATGAAGGCTTTGATCTCATCATCTGTGCCTGCGCTTTTTGGGCTTTTTCTAATGCATTCTTCTATCTTTTTTGGTATCTCGTTCAGCAGCTTTATTACCACTACATCGCCGGCAGATGATGTGTCGCGGTGAGGTGTCTGATAATTGGTTTTATCAAACCGGTCTCCATGTTCTGCAAACACTTTGTGCGCTTCCTGTATTTGCTCTATTACTTTGCTGTCGTTGTAGAAATATGGAAAGGGTTTGTCTTTTTCATTAGACAGGCCAAGTTCATCGATCACCCTGTTGCGGATTTTGTTTATCCGTGCATCGTTAATGTATAAGAACCAGTCATGATTGCCGATCATGTAATAAATATTCACCTTTACCGATACCTTTTCGTCACTTGCTTTGTATTTTATTTTGCGTACGGCTTTTTCATCTTCATTTGCTTCTTTCATTTCACCGGGAATAATGATGTCGCCCTCTGCCATACCTTTTAATATGCTGAAAGAGGTTTTATTATTACTTAGCACGTCAGAAGCGATTCTTTCAATATTTGCAAAAAAATCGTCCTGTCTTTCTTTTGTCCAGGGCATGATCGTATCTAATGCATCATTCCATTTCTCTGTACGAATCATATCCATAATGTCACCTAATAAAAGGATGTCGATTTGCTCGACAGGTTTATAATATTCGTTGTTATCTGCATCGCATCTCCACGACGCATCATAAGCCATATCGCTTATCCTGTTTTTAAAAAGACGAAAAGCAGTATCACTGATGATTTCGCCCGATGTGCCGTCGGTAAGGTGCAGGTCGCTGATGATTACAAGCATGGAAAGAATTGGTTTTTTAAGAAATAATAAATAATGACAGTTGATGCAGAAAAATATACAATTAGTTTCAAAAAAGTAAATTTATTCGGATAAGTATTTATACTTACCGCCGCAAAGTAGTTAGTAGTCAGTGGTCAGTGGTCAGTAGTGAGTAGTCAGTAGTCAGTAGTGAGTAGTCAGTAGTGAGTAGTGAGTAGTCAGTAGTGAGTAGTGAGTAGTGAGTAGTGAGTAGT
>CAXUMK010000167.1:0-840 GCA_964251885.1 uncultured Segetibacter sp.
AATTTGCAGCCGCTTTATTTTTATTATCTAAATTTCTAACCCTTGATTAGCATTAATAGCTATGAAATCATATTTATTATCATAATCGGGAATAAGTGTTACAAGGCCACAGTTTAGCAGATAGACCTTTGCAATTTCCTCAGCTCTCCAATCCTCAAATTTTTTTACACTTTTCATGTAGTTGTTAGGAATAAATTAGTGACACCGTGAATTGTCGAATAAAGAATAAAAAGTACACGAGTGCGACGCAACGGCGACTCATAGTAGTAATGCAGCTCCGTTCAAAAAAATTAATCACTTTTTTTATCCCCGTTCATTTATCCACCGCACTGATTGCATGATGCTTTCCCTTCATCATAAACCTTTTACTCTGTTCTATTGAATCCATTACCTGATCGAGTATGGCGGAGACAGGCTGGGAATAATCAATGACAAGTGGTTCTTTAAACCGGACAGTTAATAACGAACCTTTCTTTTTAAATGCCAATCCTTTTTTATTGAAGGCACGCCAGAACCCGTTAATTACAACAGGAACCACAACGGGCTGATGATTTTTAATGATGTAAGCGGTACCCTTTCTTGCAGGAGCAAATGGTTTGGTTGTGCCCTGCGGAAAAGTGATGACCCAGCTTGAACCTAAAGCTCTTTGAATTTTACGTGTATCAGACGGGTCAAGGCCACGTCGTATCTCTTTACCCTCGGTACGCCAGGTACGTTTAACAGTCAAAGCGCCGCCCAAAGCAAAAAAACGGCTTATCCAACTACCCTTCATTGTTTCTTCGGCCGCTACATAATATACATTGGTAAAAGGATTTAATAAATACCAGGGGAAACCCAGCT
>CAXUMK010000167.1:850-2278 GCA_964251885.1 uncultured Segetibacter sp.
GCTTATTTTTGCGATGCCACTTTACTGCGCAGAAAATGTGCAGAAAGGTGATAACATCGGCAAAATAAGTTTGGTGATTACTTACAAAAAGAACATTCCTTCTTGGCAGATCTTCAATGTTTTCTGTTCCTTCAATTTTTAGCTTATTAATTATCATTAGTCCCGGATAGGACACTACGCCAACAATCGCATATAATATGGAACGGAATAGTCTAATATTTTTTACTTTTTCAACCAGTGAACTCATTACAGTTGATTTAGGCCAAGCAATTTGAGTAAGTGCAAAATAACGAATGTAAATGCAATGTTAAGGCACGAAATGATTTTTTTATTTAGTACCGGCATCAAAATTTTTAATTCTTCTGATAATCAATTTATATGAAGGAATATTACCATGACAACACCGCCTTAAATTTTGAATCCTACAGGAAATATTGCTGCTAAGAAATACATACTTTTATAACAAATAAATCTGCGGTTGCTATGTCACTATCCCGAAGAAATCTTATTAAGACTTTAGCGCTTGCTGTGCCTGCATTAAGGTATAGTCCTTCATTAGCCTCCGGTTCTGCAAAAAGTGCAACCGAAGGTCCGTTTAAAGGAACCCTCGAGTCGTTGCAAACTTATGAAATACCTGAATGGTTTAGAGATGCTAAGTTTGGCATCTGGGCTCACTGGGGTCCACAATCGGCAATTGAGGCAGGTGACTGGTATGCCCGCAATATGTATATTCAGGGGCAAAAGCAATACGATTATCATGTAAAGCATTACGGACATCCGTCTAAGTTTGGCTACAAAGACACCATTCCCCAATGGAAAGCAGAAAAGTTTGATGCGGATTACCTGGTGGGTTTGTATAAAAAAGCAGGTGCGAAATACTTTATGAGCATGGGTGTTCACCATGATAATTTTGATCTGTGGAATTCGAAGTATAATAAATGGAATGCAGTTAATATGGGACCTAAGAAAGATATAGTAGGTCTCTTTCGCGATGCAAGCCGGAAGCATGGATTAAAGTTTGGTATCAGCGATCATTTATGGATATCGCCCAAATGGTTCTCGGTAAGCAAAGGAAGCGACAAGGAAGGTGCATTAGCCGGAGTACACTATGACGGCGCAAATCCGGTATTTGAAAGTTTATATGGAGACTCAAAAAAAGTCTACCTGGAGCTTCCCTGGACTGAAGAAGGAATTTCAGATGCATGGAAAAAACATTGGTCTGACAGGATCACTGACCTGGTAGATAAATATGAGCCTGACCTTTTGTATTCAGACGGACAGCTTCCTTTTGGCGAAATCGGATTTAATCTTCTCGCACATTTATACAATAAAAAAACGCCGAAAGGCAGCACTAAAACGCAGGCCGTGTATACAAGTAAGCTTGCCAAAGACTCCGGCTCCGGCATTTGTGTATTTGATGTAGAGCGT
>CAXUMK010000167.1:2288-12094 GCA_964251885.1 uncultured Segetibacter sp.
ATTCCCTTTGAAGAGTACGGCTTAAAAGTTTTGGCGCAGCTCTACAATAAAAAAATAAAGCACGGCAAAACACAAAGTATTTACACAAGTAAAAAGGCTGAGGATTCTGCCGTGGGCACTTGCGTGTATGATGTAGAGCGTGGCGTGGTTGAAAACATCTGGCCTAAACCCTGGCAAACGGATACCTGCATAGGCGACTGGCATTATAATAAAGAAAGAGTTGGAAAATATAAATCAACAAAAACAGTAATTGATTTGCTCGTTGACATAGTAAGCCGCAATGGCAACCTGATGCTCAATTTTCCGTTACCGGCAAGTGGAATGTTGGATAGCGATGAATTAACTGTATTAGATGGAATTACCAAATGGATGGCCGTGAACAGCGAAGGTATTTATGCAACGAGACCCTGGAAGATTTTTGGCCAGGGACCGCAATCGCAGGTGACCAAAAACGATAAGGAAGTAAATTCTGCCCAGCAGTTTAATGAAAAAAACCGGAAAGACCTTTCTTTTGAAGACATTCGGTTTACTACCAAAGACAATGTATTGTACACCTTTTTTATGGGCTGGCCGCAAGGGCAACATGTAGTGGTGAGATCTTTATCAATTACAAGTGAACATAAAGTTGGAAGTATAGAAAATGTTGAACTGTTGGGTTACGGAAAAGTTCAGTTTACAAGAGATGAAGAAGGCTTAAAAGTAACGCTTCCATCTTCTAAGCCATGTGAACATGCTTATACATTAAAAATATCGGGGAAGGATTTAGTGTAAAACTTTAGCAGAGCGAGAATTTATAACTGTTTCAAAAAAAGGAATGGGCGTGATAAATTTGTTTGCTATAAGGTCAAGATATACATTTGCACACCTTCGGGGAATTAGCTCAGTTGGTAGAGCGCTTGCATGGCATGCAAGAGGTCAGCGGTTCGAACCCGCTATTCTCCACAAGCTTTAAGCCCCGAAAGGGGCTTTTGCATTTATACAGCATTTCACTATTTACATACATTCTGCCGCAATAGGTTTCATCTAAGATTCTGTTTCTTTGAGTAACTCTTCTGCTTGCTTCAGAGAACGATTGTAAAATTTCTTTACCCATTTTGAGAAGAACATTAAGAATATATAACCAAAAGAAAATGCGAAAGTCCAAAAATATTTACTGTAAGTAATGTCCTTTCCATAGAAGAATTTGGGCAATAAAATAATGACTGTGACGAGCAGCAAATAGCATAGAAAAACATTTATCTGCTGATATTTTTGAAACCGCAATTTTTGATTTGCAAACTGTTTTATTATTTCTACATAAGGCTCGTTTACATCGTCTTTCAACCCGAATTGTGCAAGGCTTAAGAAGCTGAGAACAGGCAGTATCATTAAAAGTAAGATCATTATAGCTCCGGTAATCTGTAAGAAAACGGTATCTAATTTAGAAAAGTTAAAACCTATAAAACTTAGTCCGAGCAAGCAAACTATTACGCCTGCCAGTTCAGAATATTTTATTTTATTAATCTTTGCATAATATTTCTTTTGCGTCATTTGGTCTATTGTTTTGAAAGTTAAAACAGGTTGATTACCTGCATTCTTTGTTACTGACTCCCACTTGTTTTTTAAGTCGTCTAATTCCATATTTTCATGTTTTAATTTGTTCGTTTTTATGTAAAATCTGTTGTCTTAATTTTTCTTTAATCCTCGATAATTTCGTTCCTACGTTACTTTTTGAAATACCAATGATTTCTGCTATTTCTTCGTAGTTTTTGTCTTCGAGATAAAGCATTAGAATGCCTTTGTCGAGCAGGTTTAAATCCTTAATGTGCTTTTGAAGTGTCTGCAGTTTTTCTTCAAAATCGTCAAAGGCTGTTTCTGCAAAATTCAAAACATCAGGGTCAATTGGTACTGACATAACCCTTTTCTTACTTTTTCTAAGGTAAGAAACAGACACATTCATAGCAACCCGGTATAGCCATGTGCTGAAACTTGATTTATGCTTAAATGAGTCAAAAGATTTCCATGAGGTGTATACAATTTCCTGTACCAGATCATCCCTGTCGTCTTTACAATCGGTATAGAAAGACGCCACTTTATAAATCAACCTTTCATTTTCCTGGATTGCTTTTATGAATGTATCCTTTTTATCCACTTACGATGTTTGCTTTAAATTATTCTTATGCTTTATTAGTGCAGCTTATTGAGCTAAAATCACAGATGAGAGAATGTTTTTTTAAAGTTTTTTATTTCCCTGTAGTCAGAACAACTGAAGTTATAAGGGAAGCACAAGTCATTGTTCGCCAAACTGAGCAAGCCGACTATACGACAATTTAGAATACACCCTTCCAAATGCGCTTTAGGCAAGCATTAATTTGACTTTACTCTCTTTTTATACAACATTAGCTTAAGCCGAATGTACTGTTGTAAAAGATTTGGATAGATGTTATAAGCCAGATTAGTTACAGAAATAGCAATGGCCCATCCAAAATAGCTTTTACCTAAAGCATACACAGTAATTAAACTGAAAAGTACAAACATCATAAAATGAAATTTCTCAAACATATACGTTTGTTGCAATAGTTTATTAATAGAAGATCTTTGTGAAGAAATCACTTTATAATCAGGAAATCTCTTTCTTATCAGCGCATTAATAACGTCTCCATTTTGCGCAACTTTATTCACTATATGCACTCCGAGCTTTTTATAAATTGAAGTTGTCGTTCCTAACTGCATTTTATTGAAGAATGAGTTGGGAAGAAATACAGTCAAAAGAGCAGGTGCTAAGAATGTAAAAAACAAGCTAAGGTTCATAAGCCGATAACAAAAAACTGAAACAGGAACGAGATTCAAAATTGACCAAATTACGTTTGGTACCATATTATACAATTCCTTCCGTTTTTTAAGTTTGGATAAATCCGTGGGCATTATGCGGCTCATTTCATTTTGAGTATTTGAATGTAAGAAATTATTTGCCTTACAAGTCTTACAACCTGACGAAGACAGATGTGCCACACCTTGAAGGTGTGGCACATCTTATAACAGATTACCGGTTCGCAGCTACCTTAATAAGGCGAGGGACTTACAGATGTCCATCCTCCGTCGACAATTAATGCCTGGCCGGTTATGTGCCTCGATAATGGTGAAACTAAAAACAAGGCTGCGTGTGCAATGTCTTCTGCCATTGCCGGTCTTCCCATCGGGGTTATCGCAGACCAGGTTTCTTCATAAGAAGCGTCTCCCATCGTTCGCTGCGTTACTGTCGCTCCGGGAGCTATTGCGTTTACCGAGATCTTATATTCTGACAGTTCTACTACAAGACCTTTAGCCAGCATTTCGAGCCCTGCTTTTGTCATTCCATAAGCCACGAGGTTTTTATGTGCCTGGTGCCCGGTCACCGATGACATAAATAATATGCTTCCGCCCGTTTGCTGCTTCTTTATCTGTTTGGCTGCTTCCTGTGCAAGAAAGAAACTGCCCGCCAGGTTCAACTGCATTACTTTGTTCAACGACTCGGGCTTGTAATCAAGAAATTCATCAAAAAGAGTAATGCCTGCATTGGCCACCGCAATGGTAAGCTGCCTAAATCTTTTTACCGTTTGCTCTACCATATAATGTATGAACGAAACATCTGCAGCATCTCCGGGTATTGCGTAAGCATTTCCGCCAAGCTCATTGATGGCTGCAACCGCCTCGTTTGCAAGCGGCTCATCTATATCATTGATCGCTACTCCTGCACCCTTTATAGCCAGTTGTTTCGCAATCTCAAATCCAATCCCTTGTCCCGCACCTGTTATGATCGCAACCTCTGTTTTAAACATCGTCTTTAATTTGTACTATTTTATATTGTAAAAGAGGTAAAAAAATGAGTTGAATTTTTTGGAGCCCGACTCAATTACTACTATGAAACTTTCGTTGCGTCGCACTCTTGTACTTTTTTTCTTTATTGGGCTAAAAGATAGCCGTCGTTGTGAGGAGGAATGACCAAGCAATTCCCTGCAATTGCGCAAAGGAACAACATAAAGGCGCGAGGGAAGAAAAAATGCAGCAGCAAGACATAATCTTTGCGTTTTTGCAACTTTGCGTGAAAACTATCAACGATAAAAAAAGAGAACACTCGCTTTAGCCAGTTCGTTTTTACGCAATGGGATTGCTTCGTGCCTCGCAATGACGACATCGGGTTGCTTTCCCGCTTTTGTTGTAAGACAAGCTGTGCCGCCCATTACACATCATAGCATCTTCAAAGAACTTGTTTGGAAAACCAAAAATCAATTACTCGCAATGACGCGACCATGAAATGCACCTGCTACTTTCAAAAAATCTTTTATTGCCAAAAAGTGTATTATTTTTCAATCAGGTTAATGAATGATAAAATATATAGTTGTCAAGGGATATGAGTGATGCTTTGCCTTGTCGAATAGAGAATGAAAAGTATACGAGTGCGACGCAAGGCTGACTCATAGTAGTAACTCAGCCTGGCTCAAAAAAACTTCTACTCACCTTTTTGTCCCTTGACAGTATAAATGTAATAAACACAAGCGCTATTTGTTATGGATCTTCTTACAAACAATTTACAGGAACAAACATTTATCTGTTCAAAAAACAATAACCTGTACATCAGCAAAAGTTTGCTTTGTGGCGACGGGGTATATAGCAGCACGCCTTTACAAAAAGGAGACATAATAGAATGTTGCCCGTTGCTTTTGTTTGCAGAGAAAGAAATGGAGTTTTTGAAGTACACCAATCTTTATAACTATTACTCGTTTAAAAACATGAAAGGTATACCCGGCGCTTTAGCTCTTGGTTTCGGTTCAATTTACAATCATAGCTCACCAGCTAATGCGGAATATATAGCAGACTTTGAAAAAAAGACAATGACCATTACCTCCATTTGCAGTATTGAAGCGAATGTTGAAATAACTATTAACTACAACGGAAAACCGGACGATGGTACTCCTGTTGTCTTCACGTCTAAAAACGAGATATATGAGTTCTCCGTTAATTTATTGTAAAGAAACCAAAGGAAAAGGACGCGGCGTTTTTTCGGCAAATAAGATCGCAGAAAAAACGGTGATAGAAAGATGCCCGGTCATTTTAATTGCATCTGCTGCAGAGATTAACATGATCTCCTGTACTTCGTTAATAAATTATGCCTTCAGATGGATCACGCAAGAAGAAGTTTTATCAATAGCGCTGGGATATGGTTCGCTCTATAATCATTCTTCCGCTAACAATGCTTTTTACAAGATGAATGCGGGAGAAAGCCTGATGGATATTATTGCTTTAAGAACGATTATGCCGGGTGAAGAAATTACCATTAATTATGTGGGTTCAACAGGTAAGGATATTAAAAAATGGTTTGCAGACAGGGGCATTGATTACATAGAGTAATTTTATGACTGGCCGGTCTCATAAAAAAAGCCACCCCGACGGGTGGCTTTATAATACTCAATAACGAACTATGCAAAAAAACTTTCATCGGCGCTGGGGCCGTAACTGCCGGGAATGGGAATGTTGAGCAATCTTAAATATACACCCAACTGTGCCCGGTGATGTATCTGCTGGCTCAAAGCCATTCTGATAATGTCTATCTTAGGATCAATGCTAATTATCTTCTCGCCAATTCTTAGTGTCCACGGCTTGTCTAATACAGCTTCATTCTCAGGAACCAGTGTTGACAAGCTATCGCTGTAGCGCTTTTCGAAATAAGCCATCAGGTCTGCATTGTTGTTTATCTGCGGCTGCTCATAAGGTTTGGCAAAGTCAAGCTCATCGGTGGCAAAAGTCATTTGTATCCAACCCGGTACGTCTGCAATATGGGAAACCAGACGTTTCATATTCATGCTTTTCACGTGCGGCTGATAATCAAAATGATCGTCGGGAACAATTGAAAGCATTTTTCGGGTTGTGTTTCCTTCTTCAATAAACTGTTTTTTGAAAAATTCGATAAATGTCATAATGGTTTGTTTTTGTTATACAAAGTAACAAATGGCAATGTAACCCTATGTTAGAAGCATATAATTCTTTTTAAATCATAGCTGTTCTTAAAGTCCTCCTTAGTGGAATTTAGAGGGCTGCCAAAAGCGCTGGCTTGTTTTTTATACTTCATTTAAAAATACAAAAACTATTACAATGGAATACAGACAATTAGGAAACTCGGGATTACGTGTACCGGTGTTAAGTTTTGGTACAGCAACGTTTGGAGGCGGAAGCGATTTCTTTAAAGCATGGGGAAGCACCGAAGTTGAAGAAGCTACCCGTATGGTTAACCTTTGCCTCGACGCAGGGGTAAATCTTTTTGATACTTCCAATGTTTACTCCAGCGGAGCGGCAGAGGAAATACTGGGAAAAGCAGTTTCAGGATTGCGGGATAAAGTATTGTTTTCTACAAAAGCTACTTTCCCTGTGTCTGATAAACCAAACGATTATGGTTCTTCGCGTCTGCACCTCATCAAGGCTTGTGAAGATAGTTTGAAACGCCTTGGAACTGATTATATTGACATCTACCACATGCATGGCTTTGATGCCAATACTCCTGTAGAAGAAACACTCAAAACATTAGACAATCTGGTACAAAGCGGCAAGGTTCGGTATATTGCCTGCTCCAATTTTTCAGGCTGGCATTTAATGAAATCGCTATCTGTTTCAGAGCGATACGGCTGGTCTAAATATGTCGCTCACCAGGCTTACTATTCGCTTATCAACCGCGACTTTGAGTGGGAACTAATGCCGCTTGGCATTGACCAAAAGATAGGCACGATAGTATGGAGCCCTTTAGCCAGCGGGTTGCTGAGCGGTAAGTACCGCCGCGATAAACCGGTGCCACAAAATGCGAGGGTTGCACAGGGAGGAAGCCCTGTTCCCGCAGATACCATTGACAATGAAAGAGTGTATACTATTGCAGATATGCTGGAGGAAATTGCAGAAGAAACCGGGAAGACCATCGCACAGGTATCGCTGAACTGGCTTTTGCAAAGACCGACTGTTGACAGTATAATCGTGGGTGCAAGAAACGAAGAACAGTTACAGCAAAACCTGGGTGCAACCGGTTGGAACTTAAGCATCGACCAGGTAAAAAAACTGGATAAAGTAAGTGAAGTTTTTCCTGCTTATCCTTACTGGCACCAGCGACAATTCCCCATGTTGAATGCCGCACCGAAATTGTATCACAAACAATGATGCAACAAGCAATCTGCTTTTTGCTCTTCAGTCAGTTGAATAAATATTCAAGCTTTTCTTCTTTCTTCATCTTTTTGTTACTTTTTGCTTGCCCAAAAAGTAACCAAAAAAGGCAGCTAAATACAGATTGCTTCGTTCCCTCGCAACGAAACAGCCCGTTTTCGGCGAGGTATTTCAATTAAGCTTTTATACTACTGTGGTAAAGGGCAGCGGAGCTTCGATGCCTTCACAATTGGCAATGCTTTTATGAATTAGGCAATCCAAAAAAGAATACGAATGAAACACAAATGCAGAAGCCACAGTAGTACTGAAGCTTAATCAGCGAACGATGAAAGGAATGGGATGTAATCATTCCTTTCTTGAATTTTCTTTGGTTACTTTCTTTGTTTCAAGACAAAGAAAGTAACAAATGCTCAAGCACTTACTGTAGCTGAAAAATAGATGGTCAGAACAACTGAAGCTATAAGGTGAGTGCCGTTATTAACTTATCCGGCCATGAAATACACTTACGAAAGGAAGCCAATATTTAACAAATACTCCTTACTTTTAAGTTTCTTGCCATTTCTGTTGAAGACGTAAATTGATACTTAATTCATTACCTTAACTTAAAGAAATGCCTGAAGCAATCACCTTAAAAATGCCGGCAGCCAGTTCTGTTTCACCTGCTGCAAGCTCACGCCCCATTATCATTATCGGGTCCCTGTTTTTCATTTTTGGTTTTGTAACCTGGTTAAATTCTGTCTTAATTCCTTATTTAAAAATAGCCTGTGAGCTTAATAATTTCGAATCGTACCTCGTAGCATTTGCTTTTTATATCTCTTATCTTGTTATGGCTATTCCTTCGGCTGCTGTTTTAAAGGCCACCGGGTTTAAAAAAGGGATGGCTGTTGGTTTAGGCGTCATGGCTACAGGAGCGCTTATATTTATTCCTGCGGCGCTTACCCGCACATACACCTTATTTCTTTTAGGATTATTTGTACAAGGTACCGGCCTTGCTATCCTGCAAAGTGCTTCCAATCCATATATAACCATTGTTGGCCCCCGTGACAGTGCGGCAAAGCGCATAAGCATTATGGGCATTTGCAATAAAGTAGCCGGAGCCATTGCCCCGATTGTACTGGGCGCTATTACATTGAAAGATGCAGATGCGTTAAAACACCGTCTGCTGACAATGGATGCCTCGCAAAAAATGATCGAATTGAATGCTTTAGCGTCAAGAGTTATCGTTCCTTATGTTGTTATTATTTGTGTGCTGTTACTGCTGGCAGTACTCATATATTTTTCAAGCCTGCCCGAAATTGATACCGAGCACGAAGACGAAGCGGTTGCCCTCGCAAATACAAATAAGACGAGTGTATTTCAGTTTCCGCATTTGTTATTAGGTGTGCTTACTTTGTTCTTATATGTCGGAGTAGAAGTAATGGCCGGTGACACCATTATCAGTTATGGAGCTTCACAAGGCATTGCTTTATCTACCGCTAAGTTTTTTACAACCTGTACATTAGTCGCTATGATAATCGGTTACATCGCAGGTATCATTTGTATTCCGAAATATCTAAAACAGGAGACTGCTCTTAAAGCCTCTGCCGTTCTCGGAGTTATTTTTTCGATAGTGGCTATTGTAAGTCATGGATATACTTCTGTACTTTTCATTGCTTTGTTAGGCCTTGCCAATTCTTTAATGTGGCCTGCAATATGGCCACTAGCAATCGCTGATCTTGGCCGTTTCACCAAGGTCGGTTCGTCTCTTTTAATTATGGCCATCGCAGGCGGCGCTTTACTGCCTTTGTTGTATGGCCGCTTATCCGATGTTTTCAACCCGCAGCATGCCTACTTTATCTTAATCCCCTGTTACCTGTTCATCTTTTACTATGCTGCACTGGGAAATAAAATCCGGAAGTGACAATACAAATGTTCAATGGCTTAATTGCTCAATCGCTCAATGGCTCATGGCTCAATTGCTCAATGGCTCATGGATCAATTGCTCAATGGCTCAATTGAATATTGAGTATTGAAAATTGGTTATTGAACATTTAAAAAATCCGACTGAGAAAGGTTAATTAAGTTAAAATATTTGGGTACCAGCTTTGGTTTTTCATTCATCTCCGGTTGTGTCACTCACTTTTACCGTATCTTTTCATGCAGCTTCAGTTTTAATTTTAGCCAACTATTCATTTGCTTTACACAAAAATTTTTGAAGCGAATAATACCTGCTTTAGGATGTAAAAAAGTTGTTTTTGTTTTTGTATGAATAGTCACCAGTTGTTATAGCTTTGGCCTGTTCTTAAACAAATCTTCCTCTAACAAGCTTGTAAATATTGCCGTATGAAATTTCTTTGTTCTCTTCTTGTATTTGCCTTCTTCAGTAAATTATTCGCTCAAAACAATATCTTCGGAGTCTTTGATAAAGCAGCCGACATTGGCAAGCCTAAAAATGCAGGTTCATCAAGATACGATGAAGCCACGCAGACTTATTACATGCGCGGTTCCGGCTCTAATATCTGGTTTAACAGGGACGAGTTTCAATATCTGTATAAAAAGACAGGTGGCGATTTTCTGCTGACTGCCAACTTTGAATTTACAGGCGAGCAAGGCAATGAACCTGACTGCTGTAGCAGTCAGACCTATCAATGAAGCGTTAAAAAAAGCAC
>CAXUMK010000168.1:0-12034 GCA_964251885.1 uncultured Segetibacter sp.
GAATGGTTCAATAAAATCTGCTACTTCTTTCATTTTTTTTGCATTGATGTGATAGGATATTTCCCTGCCGTTTTGCTCCTGTTCAAGCAAACGGCATTCGGTAAGTATCTGCAGGTGTTTTGAAACGGTTGGCCGGGCAGTGTCAAAGTTTGAAGCGATTGCACCTGCTGTCATAGATTGTGAGGCTACCAACAGCAGTATAGCCCTTCGTGTCGGGTCGGCTATCGCCTGAAAAACGTCTCGTCTTAAATTCATTGCGTAGTTATTTGACTACAATATAAGTGTAGTTATTTGACTACGCAAGTTTTTCTGCAATTTTCCTAAAGGATGTTTTTGCGTGTTGTTAGCGGTAATGATAAGTCAACTGCTTATATCCTTTCCACCTAATAAGTTTGCCGTAAACGGGACAAGTTGTGCATTGCTGAATATGGAACAAAATCGTACAAGTGTGCGACGCAACAATGTTTTATAGTAGCAATACAGCCCGGCTCATAAAAATGTATTGTACATACTGTACAGCTATCAGTATAAATTTTAAAACAGCTACTTTCAACAGTATCGTTGTGTTGTACCTAGCTTGTACTTGCATTTTAACTGCGGAATATCTATTTTGTTTATGTCCATTCTTTTGACCTCTTAACCTTTATAAATACATCTATGTCTTCCATCACTTCTATCAGTCAAATTAATTTATCTCCCAGGCCGGATAAGCACTACACTAACATCGACCGCGAATGGCGCGAAGAGTTTATATACTTCTTAATGGTTGACCGTTTTCAAGACGACGCTCACAGGACGCCTGTAACTGGGCAAGCACGGGCAAAGGGCGTGCAAACTCCTGATAATTTTTATGGCGGTAAAATAAAAGGCATCACACGTAACCTCGACTATATTGCGGGTCTTGGCTGTACCGCGATCTGGCTTTCGCCGGTATTTGAGAATAATGCCGGCGCTTACCACGGATACAACATCAAAAACTATCTGAACATCGACCCCAACTTTGGAACAAAGGAAGATTTAGTTGCATTGGTCGATGCGGCGCACCATTACAAAAAGAATGGAAAGCCATATCCTATCCGTATCATTCTTGATGTGGTGATAAACCACTCGGGAGACAACTGGTTTTACAAGGATGAGGATAAGCCCAACGTACAGCCGTACAATTACTACAACGATATTCAATTTGACTTTGGCAACTGGCGCTCTGCTGATTACCCTGTTCCTGTCGAGCTAAGAAATCCTGATTTGTATCATCGCAGAGGTAATATGCAAAACTATGACACTTATCCTGAGAACCAGCATGGCGATCTGTCGGGTTTGAAAGACTATGAAAACGACGATGACGACACAGGCTCAGAACTCATCAACATCTTAATTAAAAGTCACTGTTATTGGATACGCGAGGCTGATATTGATGGTTTTAGGGTAGATGCAGTTAAACACATGGGAGAGTTAGCGTGTTCGCGTTTTTGCTCTAACATTCGTGAGTATGCTTATTCTCTTGGCAAACGCGGCTTTTTTTTGTATGGAGAATTAGCGGTCAGCAGCGATGATATTTATAACCGCTACATCGGCCCAAATACTTCGGCGCAGGAAGGCGATAAAACAGTTTTTTTTGGCATTAACTCATTGCTCGATTTTCGCCTTGCAGAGGGTTTTTATGGCGATGATAACAATGCACCGCTGCGCGATATTATTAAGGGCAACAAAAGCCCCGAAACATTGTATAACCGCCTCGAAGCGCAGCAATACCGTGCACTCAACAGGGGAGAAATAGGAAGATACCTCGTAACGTTTATTGATAACCATGATAGTTTCTGGCAACCCGATGGCCGCATTGCTGCTACGGCTACCGACGGCCAGGTAATTGGCGCAATCGGCTTTTTGCTTTGCGACCTGGGCACTCCCTGCATTTACTATGGAACCGAACAGGGTTTTGATGGCAAAGGCGGCGACAATAATATGCGTGAAGCCATGTTTGATATGAACGATATGAGCCGTAACCTCTTAAATAAAAACGCAACGATCTATAAAGAAATTTCAAAAATAGCCGACGTAATGAGAGCGACTCCTCCCCTGCGGTTTGGCCGCATGTACTACCGCGAGATCTCGGGAAACGGCATTGATTTCGGACTGCCTTATGGCAATACTTATACACTTGCTTTTTCACGAATCGTGTATGGCAGGGAGGTGTTGGTTGCGTACAATGTTTCAAACGACAACCGGCATGATTATGTGGTTGTGGATGCGTCGTACCATAAAAAAGGCGACAGCTTACATTTTCTGTATGGAAACACCGGCAGCGTACTGGTAGTGGAAGCGCCTGACGGAACCGTAAGCGTACAGCTTAATCTGACTGCGCACCAGTTTGTTATTTTGGAGTAGGATTACGAACTGGTAAAGATATTTTGGAGCCAAACTGTATCGCATCTATCAGCTTTACTTGCGTCGCACACTTGTACTGCAGGTAATAAGTCGGCAAAAAGAGAGCCCTCATTGCGACCATGAAACGACCCGGAATATACAGCGACGTTTTTTGAGGCGGCATAGCTTTACCAAGCAATCTGCAAAGCCCTCTCGGCCAGCCTGCCAGTTAATATAGACTTGCGGTTTATATGTTGGGACAGTTGCGGTTTTTGTATTGTAAAATTGGCACGAGGGTAGAGATGTGAAAATGTCAACAAAAAAGTGCAACAGGCAGAAGATGAAGACCAAAGAGTTATAGTGAATTGAGAAAAACCTTTAAGATTTCGTACAATTGCAGTAATGAACCCGTTGGCTGTAATCTTATTTGGATAAAGTCTAATTAATTCTAAAACCTTTTATGAAAGTAATTGAAACAATCCCTACACTTGATGAACTAAAATTAGTTGGAGAATTAGAGGGAAAGACATCTATTTACTTAGCTTTTTATTATGAGGTAACTCCAATTCTAAATAACGAATTAAAATTCAGAGTTACTTTTAGTCATAGTATGACTGGTGACATTTCTGGAAGACTGGATTTAAAGGGTAATTCTCTTCTTAGAATTCAAACTGATAAAATACCAAGTATAGAGTATTTATATTCCCTAATTCATGATGCTTACATTAGCTTAATCCCATTGATTGCAAACAAAGCTGTTTATGAATTAGGGCTTGACGTACCAGACACTCAGTTATTTTTGCAACTACGTGCTCCTTCGAGAGAGGAGGCTTTCCCTGCTTTACAGAAATGTATTGACCAAATATTGGGTTCAGTAAATTAGTTACAATAGATAAAATTTTCATTTTTAAATTTATCTGTTGACTGTAGCCTTAAAACCAAAACCTTAATAACTATTATGAACTTCACATCTTATTTGAAGCGGAATAAAAACTTCCTAATTATTTGGTTTCTGTTTCACGGATTTGCCTTATTTGTGAATTTTTTTGGTATAAAGGGAGATGTAGGAAATACTAAAAAGTACATTAGCAACAGAACAGCATATGAAATCATAAACGATATAAATCTATTTACTAATAGCTCTTATTTAAACAAAAACTCTACTTCCTCTTTTTATCCTTTTGTCCAGTTTTATGAACATTTCAAAACACCAATTGATTATTCTACATCAGGTTATGAAGGTTCAAATGCAGATTACTATGAAAAAGAATTTACTACTTTCAATGGTATTTTCTATAAATATGATATTTCAGAGTTTATCTTCTACTTTATTCTAATTTTAGTTTTCTTTTATTTTCGATTTGAGAGTATTAAATCGAAGCTTAAAACCACTTCAACTATTTCCAAACAATAAATTTCAATTATGCCACAAGGAATTTTACAAGGACACGACTTAATCCATAACAGACTTAAATTTCCTTATTACGTTAGCTTTCCCAACAAAATTGATTTACCTAACGGCTACTTTATTTATATTGTTGAAGAAGATGATATTCCTTTTGTTCTTCCTGCTTTATTTGTTTGGGTTGATACAGGATTTCAAACACTAAATCCTGACACGACTTCACCTTCGCACGTAAAATTTCTAGATGACCAAATATGCGATATTCCTACAAGAGACTTCAAAAAGAAAGATATTGAACACTCTGCTATTTTTATGCTTTCTCCTATTTTGACAATTAATAGAAATTTTTTAAAACAATCAGAAGTTGATAGTATGTTACAAACTCTGAAACCTTACTCCCAAAAATTTAAAGAGCTTCTGACTGGAGAACGCCGTAACGGTTAAGATAATTCAAATCAACCAACATAGTTTTGCCTGTTTCTAAAAGTCAAGAATTCCTAATGGAACTTATAGACTATTATCAGAAGAAAGTATCTTTAGAAAACCAGTCCTAAGAGCAAACTCTTTATCTTACAAATATTCTTCCTCTGTTTTAAAACCCACTCTAACCATTTGCCAAACTTTAAATCAAACTCATCTTTATGCAATAAACAAGAAAAACCGTCATTCTGTATGACAGTCCCCATTTCTTCTTTCGTGTATGGTTTTCAAGATGGCAATATGTTTATTTTATAAGTTGGTTTATATTTATATTACCCATGATTAAATTTCTGTCACTTTTGTTCTTCATTTTTTATTTTACTTCCTGTAAAACTAATGAGCAAGAAAAAATTCAAGCGCTTGAAACTGAATTGGACAGTTTAAAAAGTACAAAAACTAATACAAGATTCGATAGCTCACGAGCCGAAAGATTTGTACCAAAAAAAGAAAAATCTTCAGTTAAACCTATTGGTACTTATAAAAGTATACCTCAAATCATGCGTTCTTTATTTTCAAATGGCTCAAAAAAGCAGGAATTGATAAAGGTTCAAGGACTTCCCGAAATAACTGATGATGAAAATAACAGGGAGGTTTGGTATTATGGTAATTGTAAAGTTTATTTCAAAGGTGATTTAGTTGAAGAAGTAATAAATAATGAAGAATGCATAAAATATGCAGGTTTTCATGACCTAATTAGTAGCAATGATAAAATTGAAAAAGAATTTGGAAGAATTTTATTAAATAGAATGGCAAATAATATCTCTTTTAACTTAAAATAAATCTGTAATTAATATGTTATCTGACAACATAACTTCTTCTGTTCACCTTGACGAGACCTCGTTTCCTGAATGGTCTATTGAAAAATATATTGGGAAATATCTTTTAATGTATCAAAATGCTCGTAACAATATGGGCTTTACAAGTTTTACAATTGAAAGACATTCTACTTTAAAAGCAGGTTATCCTTATTTTATTATCTTATGGACAAATGATAAGAAAATTTGGAGAGTGCTTTTGAAATATTCTGTTTTACCTGAAGAGCCTAAGTACATAACACCTGAAGAAAAAGAATATGTGGAGAAACTATGGGAAACAGACTTGGTAAAGAACTTTATAATGCGTGTGCAGTTTGAACAAAATTTAATGGCAATTCCCTCTCTAATTCCACTTCAAATTGATTAAATAACTTTATATTTTCTAAACAGCACTCTCCGCGAGTACTGCTGGTAACATTAAGTGGAGTAGACGAAAAGCCCCAAAACGAAGCCCCGTTGCCTTTGAGGTAGCGGGGCTTTTTGTTCTACTCCCTGTTGACCGAAGCGTTTTCGACTATAGGGTGCAAAGCAAACCGTTTCTTGTTTTAACTATTTGAAAATCAAAATTACGCTTGTTTTTAGAAGGTTTACTCACAGTAATTAATTTACAAAAGTTTCCGGCTTGCCGGTTCAACAAGAGTATTGCGATAGAGGAGCTGGACGCTGAAGCAATTGGCGGCATATCGCTATTCAGCTTTGGTTAGGAAGGTTTTGTAACTTCCCCAACATAGGTAATACTTGTTCGTTAGCAACCATACTAATGCAACGTTGCGCAATTTCAAATTGTCAGGAATAAAAAAATTATGAGACATAGTATGACTTTAATTGCTTTCGTGCTGCCAATGACAATGATTTCTTCCTGCAAAAAAGATAATAACACCAATACCGAATGTTTCCCTAATTCTTCAACAGTGAGACAAATAACGAATGCAAAAGCGACGGTAAGAGCAGTCGGTGGAAAATTTTACCTGGTTGAACAAGGCACGATTGACACTAAATTAAACCCTTGTACTTTGACCCAGGAGTTTCAGGTAGACAGTCTTCAGGTAACAATTAGTGGAGACGTTAAATTGACACAGTATAACGGACTTGAACCCTGCTGCACGGATAACTTTTTGATTAGTAAAATTTCCAGATAAATAATAATTGCATTTTGCTTACATGAAAACCGGTTTATATGAAAAAAATATTCTTTTTAGTAATTATCTCTAACTGCTTTTTAACTCATTCGTTTGGACAAATAAAGTGGGGTTACAAAGCCGGACTTAATGTTTCAAGAGTCAGGAACGCTTCTCATAATGACTTTACAGCTAACTTAAACTTTAATACAGGGGCTTTGGCAAAAGCTAAACTTGACAAAAACTGTTTCATAAACATAGAATGTCTTCTATCATTAAAAGGGTTCAATAGTTTGTTAATCCCAACTGGAACAACTGCTACAAACCTTTCTTATTTGAGTTTGCCAGTTTTATTTGAATACCACACAACTAATAAATTTTATTTCCAGCTTGGAACAGAACTGAGCTATTTAATTAGCGCGAAAATTAAAAATAAAACGACACACATTTCGGTTGCAGACAGCTATAAAAAATTCGATATTGCTCTTGCCGGAGGAGTTGGTTATAATCTTTCAAAAAAGCTGTGTTTAGAAACGCGTTACCTGCCCGGACTATCTCAAATTAACCAGAAGCCAGAAATCTTTGGTTCTGAATATAACAGGACGTTTCAGGTTAATTTAATTTATTGGTTTAAATAGATAGGCAAAACTGCTCAAAACAAATAAGACTTCGTTGGGTGTGCAGCACAACAATGAAGTATACGGTTGTACTGAACTCTATAAGGGATTTGGGGTCTTTTCAGCCTCTGCCACTAAATATTTACAGTTCGGGACAACCAATGGAATGGTATCAAAAAGGGAGAACTGCTAAAACTTCTGCCCAACAATTCTTTCAATGCTCTAAAATCAACAACAAACTGCTTGCAGGTACCAAAAGCAATTGTTACAGTTGATCTTTATTTTTCAACTTCATTCCCTGTTCGTGAATAAATGTGGTTAATTCTCTTGTTAAGTGATCAAGAGACCTGGCAAATTGTTTTAAGTATCCCTTCATTTCTTGTCTTTCGTCATGCGAAATCGTCACATTGTCAAGATGGTGTAAAATACCCAGAATGTTTGCTATAGGACTTCTTAATTTATGTGAAGTCATAAACATCATTTCTTCCAGCCCTTGCGAATATTCTCTTTGATCTTCTTCAGCTTTTTTAAGTTCATCGTTTATAATAACTAATTCTGCAGCCCGTTTTTCTTTCTCTTCGTTTTGAAACGCCAGTTCTTCGTTGGCAAGCAGTAATTCTGCCGCCCGTTTTTCTTTCTCTTCGTTTTGAAACGCCAGTTCTTTGTTGGCAAGCAGTAATTCTGCCGCCCGTTTTTCTTTCTCTTCGTTTAGAAATGCGAGTTCTTTGTTAGCTTCGGTTAAATCATCTGCATTTGTTCTTTCAACCATATATCGGAAAAAAATGTTTGGCAAAAATTGGGGATGTAAATATATCGTTTTATCTAAATACAAAACAAAATTGAATGTTATCCTTTTAATTTTTTGCCAGGGTTATGTGTTGCTCCCTTCCCGGATCAGGAGGGAGCAAAAGAAAAGCTATCGCAGGAAACGTGCTTTTTACCTCACAGAGTTTTAGAATGATTTTGAGAACAGTAGATTTGTTCTCCTTTGTAAACAAATGAAAAATTCCTGGTTTACATATTTCTTACACGTATTTGGCTGGACATTTTTGTACATCCTTCCTTACCTTTTTTCGTTTGAAGGCCTTCCAAATCTTCGAACTATTTTCAATATATCAGGCGATTACCTGCATCTTATTTCATTTATCTTTCTTATTGCTTTTTCTTACATCAACTATTATATCCTCGTTCCTAACCCACATTTTTCATATTTCAATCTGAACCTTCTTACATTTCTTTTCCAGTTCGCCGTATTCCTTTTCCAGTTCATCTAATTTGATAAAATCAATACTAACCATACGATTAGCTTTACGTTATCAATAAAACAATAATTTATTAAAAACTTAAAATTAAAAAAATGAAAAAGTTATTCTTTACAGCATTAATTGCTGTCTCAATTTCCTTCAGTTCTTCTGCACAAGCTGTAAATCAAATTGATCAAAAAGCAGTAAACAATTTTGAAGCTGTTTTTATCGGTGCATCTAACGTAAACTGGACTTCAAAACAAGATCTGACAATAGCGTCTTTTATACAGAATAATCATAAGGTGGAAGTCTTTTATAATCCTGATGGAGATCTTATTGCTACTACCAGACAAATTCAAATCAAAGATGCTCCAGCATCGGTAAAAAAAGCTGTTGAAAAAAAGTACAGTGATTACCTTGTAAAAGAAGTTTTGGAACTTAAATCGAGCGATGATACTAACTCTAACTATTTCATCGCTGTTGAAAATGACAAAGAAACGATAGTTTTAAAAGCAAACGAAGGGACAATGTCAGTTTATAGTCAGACAAAAAAACAGAGTATATTATAACAAGTATCTGAAAAAGTTCGGACTGTATAACACAAAATGATTGTAAAAAAGGTAGTCTTAACAGACTGCCTTTTTCATTTTAATACCACCCAACTACAAAAAAAGAGCTATCGCTTAAAGAAAGAGTGAAGTTATATTTTTGTTACTGCTCGGTCTTTTTTAAACGCGGAGTTCCCGGAGGTTTTCGCAGAGAACCACAGAGTTAATAATTGTTTACACGCTTTTTAAGCCCTTAGTTAATTTTAGCTCATTATAATTGATAAGCAACCCTGCTTTACATTGTGAAAGTCGCAAATAAGTTAGTATTTAAGCTGTCATCATTTCTATTCTTTATCTCTGCGTGTAATTTTCTTAGCGTCCTCTGCGTTTAAATTTTTAACTAATCAGGCAGACCAAGGATGAAACATAGATTCCTGTAAAAAACAAGCGGGAAGGTTAAAAACTTTTTCCGGTTCGCCGTATTCCTTTTCCAGTTCACCTCATTGATTGAAAACTCTCTTCGTACCCAAATTACTTTCGCCTTATCAAAGAGATACAGGCAATAAGATTTGCAATTGGTCAAACCTCTTTGAAAAAATCAAAGATGAAAAAAATTATAACCGTAATCACCGTTTTGATTTGCTCTTTACAACTTATTGCCCAGCCTCCCGCAGGCAACCCTGCCGCAGCCGGCGCTGCCGGAATGAAGCAGGCAAATAACGGCCACCTGTTGGGTAAAGTAGTTGACTCCGCTGGCAAAGCGATCAGTGAAGCTTCGGTAATCGTACTTCAAACACGGTTTGATGCTGCAACCAAAAAAAGTAAAGATGTGCTGGTAAAGGGTACCTCGACAGCCAGCAATGGCGACTTTACTATTGAAGATTTGCCTGTAACCGGAAAACTGAAACTGGTTATTTCAGGCACCGGTTATAAGGAGCTTAAGCAGGAAATTTCTTTCATGCCTTCCCCTTCAAAAGATTCTAAACCTGCACAGGCAGGTCAAATGCCTCCAATGCCGGGTGGAGCTATGAGTGGCTCGTTAGAAAAAGACCTCGGTAAAATTCAGCTTACTTCTGTGATCACAGAATTGCAGGAAGTTACCGTAACCACTACTAAATCTTTAATGAGACTCGATATTGACAAAAAGGTTTTTAATGTAGAAAAAAACATCGTGAGCGACGGCGGAACCGGTCTTGATGTAATGAAAAATGTACCGAGTGTAAATGTGGATATTGACGGCAATGTTTCGTTGCGCAACAGTACGCCTCAAATATTTGTAGATGGCAGACCTACTTCATTAACCCTCGATCAGATACCCGCAAATGCTATTGAAAGTGTTGAAGTGATAACCAATCCTTCAGCAAAGTATGATGCTTCCGGCGGCGGTGCAGGTATTTTAAATATTGTTTTAAAGAAAAATAAGAAGACCGGTTATAATGGCAACATCAGAACAGGGGTAAACAAATATGGTGAAGGTGATGCAGGCGTTGACTTCAACGTTCGTCAAAATAAAATAAATGTAACTGCCGGCATAAATGCCAGGGCAATGAACGGACGCAGTTATGGCACAACAGACAGAACAAATATTACCGACGTTCCCGTAACCACCGTCAATCAAACCAATACAGACAAGACAGGAGGCAATAGGATTTTTGGGCGTTTAGGTCTCGATTATTTCATTACCAATAAAACCACCCTTTCAATTTCGGGTGTGAAAATGCACGGAGATATGAAGACAACCTCACTACTTAATATAAACACAGATAGTTTATACAACGCAGCCACCACTTCAAGCTTTAGTCAGCGTAATACTGCAGGCGATAGAATTTTTAACGCACAGGGATTGGTATTTGGAATGAAACACCTGTTTGCAAAAGATGGCGAAGAACTGACTGCCGATGCAAACTTTTTTAGTGCCAGAAATAGTAATAATTCTACCTACACGACTAACAATTACTCAAATGGTGCAGGCTCTGATATTTTAAATTCCACTGCTCAGCAAATCATCAGTGGCGGCAACGATAAAAATTTGGTGCTGCAAACCGATTATGTAAAACCCTTCTCAAATAAAATAAAGCTCGAGACAGGTGTTCGTGCCGCTATGAGAAGCAGGGTAAACACCAACAGCAATTACTTGTACGACAACACAATGAAGGAGTATGTAATTCTTCCATCGGCTGCAAGCAACTATACAAGCAGCGACAATGTATATGCAGCGTATGCAAGTCTTACGGGCAGCATTAAAGATTTTGGCTATAAATTGGGTTTGCGTGCAGAGAGTTCAAATTACACGGGAGAACTGACTGATACCAAACAAACATTCAGCAATAAGTATCCGGTAAGCCTGTTTCCTTCATTGTTTCTAAGCCAAAAACTGAACAACAACCAGGAGTTGCAGGTAAGCTATACACGCCGCATCAACCGGCCTAACTTTTTTCAAATGATTCCTTTTACCGACTCTACCGACAAGCTGAATATTACCATGGGAAATCCCAATCTTGTTCCCGAGTTTACGCAATCGGTAGAAATGAACTACCTGAAACAGTTTGCCGGAAACAACACACTTCTTGCATCAGTTTATTACAAGAAAACAACCAATCTTATTACAAGTTACCTGACCCAGCAAACTGATGCAGCAGGCAATACTATACTTGTAAATACTTTTATCAATGCCAATTCAAGCTACCGCACCGGCGCTGAACTTACCGTTCAGAATACACTGGCTAAATGGTGGAACACCTCAACAGACTTAAACCTTTACAATTCACAAATCAATACAAGTAATGTTACCACAACGCAGCAAGGTGCGCTTTGGAGTTGGTTTGGAAAGTTCAACAGCAGCTTTAAACTTCCATCCAATTTTAGTGTGCAGTTAACGGCAATGTACCAGTCTAAAACCAACCTGCCTGTAAATACCAACCAGGGCGGTCCCGGTGGCGGAGGTCCTCCGGGCATGGTTGCCCAAAGTTCATCACAGGGTTATATCAATCCTTTTTACAGTGTTGACCTTGCCGTAAAGAAAACGTTCTTAAAGAACAAGGCCTCGGTTTCACTTAGTATCAATGATATTTTCAGAAGCCGCAAACAAGACCAGTACTCATACAGCAGCTATTTTACCCAGGAGTATAACCGCATAAGAGACCCGCAAATGATACGTCTTAATTTTGCTTACAGCTTTGGAAAAATTGACGCGTTATTATTTAAACGCAAAAGCCAGGGCACAGGGCAAACAGGAACAGAAAGTATGCAGCAATAACATTTTTATGACCCGGCTTAAGAATAAACAGGAGCTTTACTTGCGTCGCACTCTTGTACTTTTAGTTCATTATTCAGCGCATACACGATGATAGTTATACATTAAAAATTCGAAGTATCACCAATTAGCTACTTTCCAAGCCCAAAGGGCTTAAACAAAAATAGCCACGGGTGAAACCCGTGGTAAA
>CAXUMK010000169.1:0-12023 GCA_964251885.1 uncultured Segetibacter sp.
CCTGGCTATGGTTATGACGGGAATGAGGCATTTAAAACATTAGTGTGATTAGGTTGATTTTATGCAGTGCGGCTACGCAAATTTGTCCTTACATATATTGCTTCATCTCGGCATCATACTGAGACGCAATCCTTCCTGCTTCATCTGCAAATTGTTCATTGTTGCCTGCGTAAATAATAGCCCTGCTTACATTAACTAAAATTCCTCCATCGTCGTTTAATGCGGCTTTTGATACTTCCTGTAAACTGCCACCCTGAAAACCTACACCTGGTACAAGAAAGAAATGGCCGGGAAACGCTTTTCGTATGCTTTCAAGCTGCTCAGCTTTGGTGGCTCCAACTACAAACATCAGGTTTTCTGTTGTTCCCCAACCGGCGATTGTCTGCATTACTCTTTCATATAAAAATTGCTCTTTGCCAGGTTGAGAATCTTTTGTTTTAGACGTTACTGTCAGTTGCTGAAAATCCCCGCTTCCCTTGTTTGATGTGAGTCCCAGTACGATCGTCCATTTATTTGCATAATCCAAAAAAGGCCGCAAACTATCTTCACCCATATACGGTGCAACTGTTACCGCATCAAACCTGTACACTTCAAAAAAGGTTTTGGCATACTGTGCCGAAGTATTGCCAATATCGCCCCGTTTTGCATCGGCAATTTTGAAATGGGTAGAAGGAATATATCGAACAGTTTGTTCCAGCGCTTCCCAGCCTTTTATGCCCATTGCTTCATAAAAAGCTGTGTTGATTTTATAACTCACGCATACATCTTTTGTAGCATCGATGATGGCTTTATTGAATTCAAAAACACCATTGGGGTGAGATTGTAAATGAGCAGGAAGTTTAGTCGTGTCGGTATCGAGACCGATACAGAGATAGTTTTTCTTTTCCTTTATTTGCTTAACCAGTTCTGAATAAATCATTTTTTGCAGGTTGTTTTTTATTTCTCTTTCGGTTCTTCAAACTTTCATACCGATAATTCACACTACTGCTTTACAATACCCTGTAAGTTACTCCCTCTATTGCTAGGTCGGTAGATGGAAAAACTTCCCTTGCCTCTTCTAAAAAGACGTCCAGTTCTTCATACTTACTACTAAAATGCCCTATCAATAATGCGGATACATTCGCCTTTGAAGCTATCTCTGCAGCCTGTACGGTAGTAGAGTGAAAACGCTGAAGAGCACGGTCTTCAAGACCCTTCAGATAAGTTGTTTCATGATATACCAGGCTTACATCTTTTACCTTTTCAGCGATCATCGGATTGTAGGCAGTATCGGCGCAATAGGCATAACTTTTAGGCGGAGTATTAGCAATGGTCACCTCTTCGTTCAGCACTTCTTCGCCGGTATCTGCGGTAACGTTTTCTCCCATTTTGAGCCGTTCATACTTGTCGGCATTCAGTTGATAGTTGCCAATTGTTTCCTTATCTATTTTTCTTGGTTTTTTCTTTTCCCTAAAAATAAACCCCCAGCATTGGATGCGGTGATACACTTGAAAACATTCTATCAAAAATTTTGGCTCATCCACTAAAACATCTTCCTTATCAATCGGATGAAAGTGAAGAGTATAACCAAACCGGGTATCTGCTGCATGAAGCATTGAGTCAATAATAGGTTTTAATTCAGGAGGTGCATACAGATGCAGATCGGTATCCCTTCCAAGTAAGCCCATGCTTGTTATCAGTCCTGGCAAACCAAAATAATGGTCGCCGTGAAGGTGAGAGATAAAAATATGGTTTATGCGGCTTCGCCTTACTTTATAGCGTGCCAGTTGCATCTGTGTTCCTTCGCCGCAATCTACCAAAAACTGGTATTGGTCGAGTGTAACCACTTGTGAAGTAGGATGCCGGTCATAAGCCGGTAATGCAGAATTATTTCCTAAAATGGTTACTCCAAACATGTTGGATAAGTATTTCTTTTAATTGATAAAGATAGCGCAATTAGTGTTGTGCATAACAAAGGGGGAAGACGTGCTAATGCTAATGTGCTAATGTGCTAATGTGCTGATGTGCTGATGTGCTGATGTGCTGATGTGCTAATCTGCTAATCTGCTAATGTGCTGATATGCTGATATGCTGATATGCTGATATGCTAGTGTGCTATACTTCCCGCCTTATAATTTTCCCGTAAACTTGTATGCGTCAACTTAATAGTTTTTTTGTGGACGAACATTGGTTTTTTGTGGTACATCGTTGTGTCACTCACTTGTACGGCAAACCTTTATTCAGCTTTTAACCCAAAATCTACTTGCCTTACTGTCAAAAACTGCATCAGTTCAACCATTTTTTCTTTAAGTTGGCGCCAATGCCGTAAACGGAACAAGTAGTGCATTGCCGACCAAAGAACAAACAGTAAAAGTGTGCGACGCAACGATGTAAAATAGTAGTAATGCAGCCCGGCTCATAAAAATCAATGCACATTTATGCGGCTTTAAATAAAACAAAAAGGCTGGCAACAATTGCAGCCAGCCAAGCTAATCAGGTCAAAAAAGACAATTAAGGCATTATAATAAGCGGACTCTTCCCGCCTTTAATTTCAACCAGTTCAAGGTCGAAGGTAAGGTCTTCACCAGCTAAGGGATGATTGGCATCGAGCACAACAGTATCGGGTCTTACTTCTCTTATGATCACCGGAAAATTTTGTCCCTCGCCATTGCTCATGTTTAACTGCATGCCCACTTCGGGCTGCATATCTGCAGGAAAACGGTCAATAGGAAATTCCATCAAAAGATCTTCCTGCTTTTGGCCATACGCCTCATCTACAGGAATGTTGACGGTTTTCTTTTCTCCAACCTGCATGCCTGTAACACCACTGTCAAAGCCTGCAATTACACTGCCGCTTCCTACTTCAAACTCAAGAGGCTCGCGGCCTTCGCTGCTGTCGAAAGTAGTGCCATCGGTTAATTTTCCATGATAGTGAACTTTTACAGTATCACCGCTTTTTACTTGTTGCATATCTGCTTGTTTAATTGTAATAGAATGTAGACAGGTTCTTTCCGACGCAACAGAAAGGTATTTTATTTTTAGTATAAATATTTCTTTTGAACAACAATCTTGCCACCGGGCAACTGGTAGAAAAAGCAAAAATGTATAAAAAAAGCGCTTCAAAAAAATGTAAATTATATTTGATACTTTACCTGCATAAACGGAGTTATGAAAAAAATAGGTTTGTTATTGATAATGGGGATTACAGCCATGCTGAATATTTCAGCACAAACAAAACAGGCTGTAAAAAGGTCACAATTGCCAAAGCAAAAAATTAAAGCAATTTTACCAGGCGCATACCAGATTAAGGAGTATTTGCCGATGCTGCAGGGAAAACGGGTGGGTATTTTTGCAAACAATACTGCCACCATCAATGGCGTTCACCTGGTAGATACACTTCGTAAAATGGGTGTGACTATCACAAAAATCTTTGGACCCGAACATGGTTTTAGAGGTACGGCAAATGCAGGAGCAAATGTGGATAGTTATACGGATGAGAAAACAGGCATACCGGTCATCTCTTTGTATGGCAAAAAAAGAAGACCATCCGAAGATGACCTCTCAGATGTAGACATCCTGCTGTTTGATGTGCAGGATGTCGGAACGCGTTTTTATACCTACATATCTTCTTTACAAGACCTTATGGAAAGTGCAATGGAATTTGATAAACCGCTTCTTATTTTAGACCGTCCAAATCCCAATGGGTTTTACGTAGACGGCCCTGTACTCGATACCGCTTTTAAAAGTTATGTGGGTATGCAACCTATTCCCGTCGTGTACGGAATGACGATTGGTGAATATGCAAACTTCCTGATTGGTGAGGGATTGCTTAACAGAGACATTATGGCGTCGTGGATGATGAGAATGGTACACACTGCATCTGACACGACTAAAAGAAAAGGAAATGGATTGAATATAACAGTGATCAAGTGCCGCAACTATACACATAAAAGCAGGTATATTTTGCCGGAGAAACCCTCTCCAAATCTGCCTGATGCAGGAGCGGTTTACTGGTATCCGTCCACCTGCTTTTTTGAAGGAACAGTTTTAAGTGAAGGACGGGGAACAGACAAGCCTTTTGAGATATTTGGTCATCCTTCCCTGCCTAAAAATTTGTATGCTTTTACACCTGTCGCTAATGCCGGAGCAAGCGCTCCCAAGCTGAAGGATCAGTTATGTTATGGATGGAACTTATCAGGGACCAATGAGCGGATATTGCAACAGGTGGATGGTCACATTCAGATAAAATACGTGCTGGAAGCATACAAGCTTTTTCCTGACAAAGAGAATTTTTTCCTAAAGGTTAAAAAAGCTGATCCTAAACCAGCAGATTATTACTTTAATAAGCTTGCAGGTAATGCAGAACTGATGCAGCAGATCATTGACGGGAAATCAGAAAAAGAAATAAGAGCAAGCTGGGAACCGAAGCTGACAGCGTTTAAAAAGAAAAGGAAAAAGTATCTGATGTACGAGGACTTCGATGCCCCCTAACCAACAGGTATCGCTGGTTAAGGAAATTGAAAAACTTTTGCCTGACAACCTGGTACTAATTTCATTTAAAATTTATTCTGATATTTAAAAAGTTCTTTCCGCCCAACCCACAGCCTTGGTTTATTTGTAGTCGATTGCTCTAACATCCAGCCTCATTACTATCAATACTCTTGTTATAGGTGGTACTGTCTTTACAATAGTTAAACCTGTAGTGTCAATTTAAGTTGTCCGCCAAGCCCTTGTTGTATAATTCTCATTAGTGTAGATAGTCTAATATCGGAAGCATTGTTCTCTATTCTTGAGATATACGCTTTATTGGTTCCACACTTTTCTGCAAGCTGCTCTTGTGTCAAATTAAGCTTGATCCTTGCTTCCTCTAACAATACGCCTAGTTTAAATGCCTCAAATTCCTGTTCCCATTTTTCACGTTTAGGGTTTCCCTTTTTTCCATATTTATTATCTAGGATTTCATCAAGTGTTGTAATGTCTTTATTTTCTTTTTGCTTTTTCATTGAAGTATTCCTCCCTTATTTTAAGTGCTTTTTCAATTTCGGTCTCAGGCGTCTTTTGTGATTTTTTTTGAAAGCCATTTTCTAATACAACTACATTTTCTTTGTCAAAGAAGGAAAATATTCTAAAAATATTATTGCCAACTTCAACCCTAATTTCAAATATTCCTTTTCTGGTGTGTTTGAAGTACTTTTCAGGAACTTGTTGAGTTGTTCGTATTAATTGCAGTGTCCACTCGATTTTAGCCTGCACATTTTCGACCTGACTTTCGTAGAAGTCCAAAAAGTACCTCTTAAATGCTATTATTTGTCTTTCGTGCATTATGAAACAAAGTTAACTGTATAGACAACATTCCAAAATAAAAATTTCAATTTAAAAAAGATCACTGCCAAATTATATTGCCTCTAACTTCCTAAAAGTGGAATGAAAAGAACAATTGTAATGGTATAATAGTCCCTACATCTACATTTGCAGGTATGAATCAACAATCTAATTCACCCTTTATTGAGTCAGGGGCATTACGCATCGTCTTCATGGGTACACCTGAGTTTGCCGTTGCTTCATTAAACGCTTTGGTTGAAGCCGGTTTTAATATTGTTGGCGTAATTACAGCACCCGATAAACCTGCCGGACGTGGAATGAAGCTTACCGAAAGTGCGGTAAAAAAATATGCGGCAGAAAAAGGTCTTTATATTCTGCAACCACCCAAACTAAAAAACCCTGAATTTCTTTCTGACTTAAAAGCTTTGAAAGCTGACCTACAAATCGTGGTTGCCTTTCGCATGCTGCCCGAAGTTGTTTGGCAAATGCCGCCTTTGGGAACTATCAATCTTCACGGCTCATTGCTACCACAGTATCGTGGAGCGGCGCCTATTAACTGGGCTATTATAAACGGAGAAACAGAAACAGGCGTTACTACTTTTAAACTGAAACAGGAAATTGATACAGGCGACATTTTGTTGCAGGAAAAAATTCTAATAGGAGAAAATGACACTGCCGGAGAGCTGCACGACATGATGAAAGAAACCGGAGCCAATTTATTAGTTACAACAGTTAAAGGAATTGAAGACGGTTCTTTGCAGGAAACAGACCAGTTAAAAGCGCTGGAACAATTTACAGGCGAACTAAAGCACGCTCCCAAATTATTCACCGAAACCTGTACTATCAACTGGAATAAACCATGCGATGAAATTTACAACCTGATCAGAGGCCTCTCTCCGTATCCGGCTGCGTTAACTTATTTACAAGGCAAAATTTTAAAAATATTTGCAGGTAAAAAAGAAAAAACTGCCGTCTCTCATTCTCCCGGTGAATTTGAAACAGATGGGAAATCATACCTTAAGTTTACCTGTGCTGATGGTTATATTTATGCAACAGATGTACAATTAGAAGGGAAGAAAAGAATTGGTATTGAGGATTTTTTAAGAGGCTACCGCTTTTAAAAGATATCTTAAAGAGGTCTGTTAATATCTTTTCTACACCTAAAAATTGAAGCATTCGAAAATTGTATAACCAGCTTACTTCTATTAACGAAAATCAATTGAATTGAACCCCGTTTCTTTCGCTTGTCATCAGGATAAGTTATAATCGTATTTTTTGATTGATCGTAGTAAAATTTACCGCTTTCTGTTATGTCAGTAAGATTTCCATCCTTATCATAACTATTTGTTAGATAATGATGATCGCCTTTAAACTCAATAAACATTTTATTGAAATCATTCACTGCTTTTTCAAATAATACCTGTATATAAAGACTGTCATTTGTTGTGACATGGCCTTTATAAAGACCTTGCTTTTGCCTGGTGAAAAACGCTTTATAAGAAGTAGTTAAGTCATCAAGGTTGAAAGTTACATTATGGGGAAATTCTGTTTTTACCAGCTTCCACCTTCCGGTAAGTATTTTTGTTATTGGTTGAGATGTAGCATTCAAAATAAACGCTGCTAAAAGAAATAAAACAAATACAAATTTTTTCAGGGGAATAAAAATTATTGATAATAGCTGATGCTAACAGGAAACTTAGGATCAATGATCCCAAGGTAAGAAGCAGCCGAATTGCTGATACGTATTAATAATCCATTGTTCTCTTTCATCTCGGGCATGCTCCCCAACACTTTTGCGTATACAATCTTATTGTCGGCTGATGCTATTTTAAGAATTGTTCCGGGAGTAACATCATTCATCAAAACATAATATTTTTTATCCTGCCATCCGCTTGTTGATTTAAAAGTAGCAGCTTCACCGTTTTTTGTATTTAAAGATTTTTGCGAAGCATCTGCCGGAAAGCTGCCGGCAAAAACGCCTTCAATAGAACCGAGACTACTCGTGGATGAATAATCATATCCCTTTGAAGGTTCAGAGGGTTTATCTTTTTTAGTTTCTTCCGCTTTTACGACCGGCTCCTTTACAACCGCTTCTTTTACAGGGATATCTTTTGCCATTTCCGGTTGTGGAGTTGTTTCTTTTGCAGAGTTCTCTTTAACAGGTGCGCTTACTGCATTGTCACTTGGTTTAGTAGTTTCGGGTATGACAGCAGGAGTTGTTTCCTTTTTTTCGATGACAGGAGTTTGTGAAATTGATACCGCAGCTTCTTCTTTTTTAGGCTCGGCTACCGTTTGTTTTGGCACGGCAACAGCTTCTGGTTTTGTTTCCGCAGGTTGATTATTGACCTGAGGATTCGAAGCTGCTTTTGCCACGTTACCTGTCGATGTCATTTTCAGATGTCCAACAACAAGCGGGGTTCCGGGAGTGATATTATCAGAAGACAAACTATTCCATTGCCTGATGGTCTCAGTCTTTACATTGTAGTCGGCGCCTATCTTTGAAAGTGGTTCGCTTTTGGCAACAATATGTGTCAGCGGGATCGATTCTCCCCCACTTGAAATTCCGCTTGAAAGGTTTTGCTCATTCAGAGGAATTTTAATGCGCTGACCTATCTTAAGCCCCTTTTCCATTTCTATGCTATTAAACGAAGCGATAGATTTAGGCGACTGGTTATATAACCTTCCTATACTATAAAAATTCTCTTTAGGAGCAACAGTATGTGTGATATATAAATTTGGTGCAGTGCCTTCAACAGTAAGATTTTGACTTTTAGCAACTAAAACCGTACATAAAAAGTAAACAATGGCGAGTAACTTTTTCATAACAATAAAGTGTTTCATGATAACAAATGTTATGCAATGCGCTCAAAGTTAGGCTTTTAAAATTCTCCAGTTTACCGGGTAGTAGTTATTCACACGGTTGGGTAAAACTTTTATCCATCCTAAACTTATACCCTCGTAACGGCAAATTGTCCAGCCTTTTTTTTTGCTGTCAATCCTCAGATCCTGCCTTCGCAGGTATGTAAGCGCTTCCTCTTTTTGAAGATCAACATAAGGAATAGTAGCCGCTGGTAAATGAGATAAAGCCAGCTCATGATGAGGAATGAAATCTTTACCTTTTACCTCACCAACAGCCACTCCCGATTTTCTAACGTTTAAATTTTTCGAGATGAAAGCTGTTTCCGCTTCCCACTTTTTCAAAGAAGCTATAACAATTTGCTTATAATCACTAAGCAGGTATTCGGTGGGATTTTTAAGAAAAGGCGCTGCTATTGTTTGAATTTGTTTCGATGCAACGGCAACTTTACTATGATTAACAGAATACTCTTCCACTGCATTTGTTTGTTGAAAGCATGCTATAAAAAAACCTTCGCCCTTCACTTTATAAGGATAAAAACGATAGCCGAAAGCAGCCTGTTTTTGAGAGACTGTTTCTACAATTTTCCATAATCCATCTATTGCAATTTGAATTGACTGTAATTGAAACGTATCAATTATCCAGTCGCAAATGTCTTCATCTTCCTGTTTGCTGTAGCTGCAGGTGCTGTAAATCAAATAACCGTTTTGCTGCAGAGAACCTATCGTATCCGCTAATATTCTTTGCTGCCGCAGGCTGCACATTTGCACGTTTGCTTCGCTCCATTCGTCTATTGCAGCAGTGTCTTTTCTAAACAGTCCACTGCCGCTGCAGGGAGCATCAATCACCAGCAGGTTAAAAAAACCAGGAAGCTTTTTGAAATCTTTGGGGTCGTTGTTAGTCACTACTACATGATCGCTTCCCCACTTGCTTATGTTCTCCGCCAAAATACCAACTCGTGTTTTAATTACTTCATTTGAAACAATAAAGCTTTCAGGCAAGGCTGCCGCAAGCAAAGTACTCTTGCCGCCCGGTGCAGCGCAAAGATCGAGCACATGCTTCGGAGAAATATCGCCCTTGTAAATCTGCTTAATCATGTAGTCAAGAAACATGCTGCTAGCCTCCTGCACATAATAGGCACCACCATGAAAAACAGGGTCTAAAGTAAACGAAGGTCTTTCTTTCAAATATCTTCCTTCGGCACACCACGGAACAATGCTTTCCACAGGAAGGCTTGCTGTTGCATCTGTTGGCTTTAAAGGATTTAAGCGGATAGAAGTAACCTGTTGCGCCTGTTCGTGTGCTCCCGCAAATTCTTCTTTGCTGTAACCCGGCAATCCGTTTAGCGACTCGAGAAAACGTTCAGGTAATGTATTTGACAATAGCTTCTGTTTTACGCTGTGTAAGGATAAAAAAGATGAATAGAATTTTTTTGAACAGGGCTGCATTGCTACTATGATTTATCGTTGCGTCGCACTCTTGTACTTTTTATTCTGTCTTTATTCGGCAAACCATGGCGTTACTTGTATCCCTTGACAACTATAGTTTATAAAATACAAATATCTTTTAAACACAAATAAAAAGAAACAGCCTTTCCTGGACACATCCCACAGCCATTCCTATAGAATGCTTAACCACTTTCTCTATTATATGTACTACCACGAAATGTTCTTTCGGAAAGACTGGTGGCGTAGAAAAATGAATGTAAAGGCTTTTTCGTTCCGCAGCAACGCTTGGTGCTGGTACGACCATTAAATTATAACTGGTATTTTAATATATTTTTGCAAAAAGAAAACAGATAACAAGTGAACATGAAATGTGTTTCAAACATCAAAGAAAGTAATAACGTTGTAATAGGTAATTGCCTGCAAGAACTTAAGCAATTTCAGTCTTCTCAATTTCAATCCAGTATTACAAGTCCCCCATACTGGGGATTAAGAGATTATGGAATTGATGGGCAAATTGGAGCTGAAAGTAGTGTTGAGGTTTATATTCGAAATCTTGTTGAGGTTTTTAGAGAAGTAAAACGAGTTTTGAAAGATGACGGAACTCTATGGGTAAATATTGGTGATGCCTATACAAGTGGGGGTAGAACATGGAGAGATGCAGATAAAAAAAACCCTGCAAGAGCGATGTCATACAGACCAGCTACTCCGGAAGGATTAAAGCCTAAAGATTTAATTGGTTTACCCTGGAGACTCGCTTTCGCACTACAAAACGATGGTTGGTACTTACGTTCCGATATTATCTGGTTCAAGCCAAACTGTCAACCGGAATCGGTTAAAGACAGACCTACTCAATCCCATGAATACATCTTTCTTTTAACAAAGTCAGAAAACTATTACTATGATAATGAGGCTATAAAAGAAAAGACTAATGACGGATTGAATAAAAGAAATAAAAGAACAGTTTGGTCAGTAAAAACAGAACCTTTTAGAGAGGCTCACTTTGCAGTGTTTCCACCAAGTTTAATAACTCCTTGTGTACTAGCAGGAAGTAAAGAAAGTTCATGGGTACTTGATCCATTTTTGGGTTCTGGCACCGTTGGTGAAGTCTGCAAGAAGCTTAATAGAAAATTTGTTGGTATTGAACTTAATCCTGAATATGCAGAAATAGCAAAAAGAAGGCTTCAGCCATCAGTGCTTCCCTTGTTTTGATTAACATCTTCGTCTAATTCTTTAATTATAAATTGCCATGTAGCATGTACAATACAATACTTTTTATCAATCTTATGGATTTTTAGTTTACGTTCCGTACCGCCATCAAAATATAATTCAAACTTTAAACTCCCATCTTTATCTAATACCCGACAATACCCTGGTTTAGGATTTTGGATGCTGTCAAACATCATTTCGTATTCGCCTTGCGAAACTTCTAATAATAATTTCTTCGGAATTTCTATAAGTTCGTATTTCCAATAAGGATTTGCAGGTGTAGGTCTTCCAATATTTCTTAGTACAAGTATTCTGGTATAATTATTAAGATGACGAAGAAATTGATCAGTAAGGCCCTTAAGTTGTTTAAGTTTATTGCTCCACTCACCTTTCCCGAGTTCCATATACTTATGGATGTAAATCGAATTCACTCTTAAGTTCTTGTCTGCTTGTGTTTTTAAAGAAAATAGTTCTTTATTAATAGAAACATCTGCTCCTTGAGTTTTATACTTTGACTTTTCCGACTTTATTCCGTAATAATTGAAAACATTTACTAAAACATATTCGAATTTATCTTTTGTAAACGGTTCATCAGTAAAACAATGGTGAATACGTAATGCATCACCAAAATCTTCTAAAATAGAATCATTTTTAATTATGTCACTTGTTGATTGCCGTAAAAATGTTTTTGTTCTTGTAAACTGAAATACGATCCTTTCTACCCAAATAATTTGACCTTCTGTTAGTTGTGGTAAATATTTAATCAGTCTTTCAATCCTTTGTTCTTTGCTGATCTTCATCATTTCTGTAATTATGAGCAATAATAATAAATAAGTGAGACGAATTCGTCAGTCCCGATGTTTTTCGTCCTGCCCAAGTCTCCTTTCTCAAACATTATGTTTAACACCTACCCCGGGCACCTTCAAAGCAACTGCATAAGTGAGTGACACAACCGGAGCTGCCATAAGTACAACTGACGGTACCCATAAATTACAATACGTAGACACGTCAAAGTAGAATGAATAATCCAGGGTGCATCCCAAATTGTAGCGTCAATGCGAGCCTTGTGTAGCTTGGCGAAGCAATCCCCAAACCACCTGTCAACCTGATTGTGAGGGGATTGCTTCGTACCTTATAATGACATCCACTCTAACCATTTGAAAAACAAGAAGTAACGTATGGATGTCATTCAGCTTTTTTTCTTTTTTGGC
>CAXUMK010000170.1:0-3910 GCA_964251885.1 uncultured Segetibacter sp.
GAGAAATAAGGTAATAAGGTTAGTTATTTTTGGGCAGATATGTTGTGCTACTAAGGTAATAAGGTTATATGTTGCTCACAAATTCTATATTCGACAATGCACTACTTGTCCTGTTAGCGGGAAACTTATAAGGCGCTGGAAGTATAGCATATCAGCACATTAGCACTATTAGCAGATTAGCATTAGCACATGGGCAAATTAGCAAATTAGCACATTAGCAAGCTTGTTGAATAAAGAACAAAAGCACACGAGTGCGACGCAACGGCTGACTCATAGTAGTATCTCAGACCGGTCCAAAAGAAATCTATTCACTTTTTTATTCCTTGCAGTATAGATTCAAAAACAAAGATTTTAAATGAAAAAGGTTTGTTGTTTTGGTGAAATTTTGCTTCGTATGTCTCCTGACATCAATGGAGAATGGCTGCAGCTAAATGCGATGCCGGTGCATGTGGGTGGCGCAGAGCTAAACGTGGCAACTGCGCTTGCAAAGTGGAATGTACCAGTTACCTATATATCTGCGGCACCTGACAATTATCTCACGAGACAGGTGACTGGTTATATCGCCAACAAGGGTATTGATACCAATGATTTTGTCTATTCGGGAAACAGAATAGGCGCTTATTATTTGCCCCAGGGAACGGATTTAAAAAATGCCGGTGTGATATATGACCGGGCTCATTCTTCCTTTTTTGAATTAGCGCCAGACCAGGTGGATTGGGAGAAAATACTGGAAGATGTTTCGTGGTTTCATTTCAGCGCAATTAATCCGGCTGTTTCAGAAAATGCGGCTGCTGTGTGCAAAGAAGTGCTGGAAATTGCTTCTGCTAAGAACATCACCATTTCTGTGGATTTGAATTACCGGGCAAAGCTTTGGAAGTATGGCAAAGAGCCGATAGATATAATGCCCCAGCTTGCACAATATTGCAATGTGATCATGGGAAATGTGTGGGCTGTGGAGCAAATGCTGGGTATTGCTGTTGATGAAGATTTGAAAAGAGATAAAGGGTCTTTTTTACAACAGGCGCATAAGACATCACTTGCTGTTATGAATACATTTCCGGCATGTAAACAGGTAGCCAATACATTCAGGCTCGACGCGGATGGTTCCATTAACTATTATGCTGCATTGTTTACACAAGACGGATTGTATGTTTCAAAAGAGCATGCAACAGATACAGTAATTGATAAAATCGGCAGCGGAGATTGCTTTATGGCCGGGTTGATATATGGAAACTGTAACAGACTTCCATCGCAGCAAATGATTGATTTTGCTGCCGCCGCTGCTTTCGATAAATTATTTATACCCGGCGATGCTACCACATCCACAGTAGAAGACATTATTAAACGGATGAAGTAAAGCTTGTATACTTTGCACTGCATAAATGTGCACGGGCTTTTTGGAGCCGAACCATATTACTACTATAAGGCTTAAGTTGCGTCGCACACTTGTACACTTTGTTCAATTTTCAACTATGCACAATGACCCTGCGTGAAGAATAATACCTTTATTTTTCTCTTAAAACAACCGGCCCTTTTTGTTCTGTAAAAGATGGAGAACCGTTTTCAATATAGGGCCATCCGTCATCAGTATAGCGTAATTTGTCCATACACATCTTCCTGAGAAACCTGTCGGTTGAGGTAATGAAACGGTCTTTTGTATCTACTGCATGATAAATGATCCATTCGTCCCCGGCTGCATCGCGGATAATGCAATTATGCCCTGGCGCATCCCAGTGTTCATTTGGCTTCAATATTACCTGTTCCCCGGGTATTGCTTCAAAAACTTTTAACGGGTCTGATGACCAAAATACACTTACTGCATACGATTTTTCTGCCCACGTATTATCTCCGGATACCCAGAGAAAATACCGTTTCCATGCCGGCTGATAGGTGATAAAAGCGGCTTCCCTTAGTGTATGAAAAGTACCTTTGCCGTGGTATAATACCTCTGTAGGTTTGGAAATAATGGTTTTGCCATTTTGAGCAAGTTCAACAACCCGTATCGGCTCGTATGCTGAACCATAGTAGAGCAAGTGTTTGTTACTGACCGGATCAATAAAAAAGCAGGGGTCAATCATTTGATAGGTTGATCCGGGAATACGGTCGAGCGGCTCGCCACAATCAGTAAAACCGGCAGGGCTTTGCGAAAAAGCAAGGGCAAGACACATTCCGTCTTTTGTATCAGGTTCAGCAGCGTAATACAACCGAAACTCATCATTCACTTTTACTACCTGGGGACACCAGAAGCGATGGCAATTTGCAGCCCAGACAGGAGGTGAAAGTAAAGCGCCTGCAGCCTCGAACCAGTGAACCAGATCCCATGAATGTTTTACAAGAATGTTGTTGATGGTTGGAGAAAACGCATCATGAGTAGCATAAGCAAAGTAGCCCTGACCCTGCACCTCAATGATACGCGGGTCAGGAAAATCGCCTGCAGTTGATGGATTAGTATAAAAAGTTTGTAATAGTTCGGGTTGCATTTTTTGAAGATAGAATTTTTGGATGATGCAGAACGCTTACCGATTTAAGTATTGCACCTCTTTCAACTTTTTACAAAACCCTTTTCCATTTTAACCATAAAGAATTTCCTGCCAAAACTACATCGCTTAAACCCATAGCCAGAGCGCCGGCAGTGGGTGTAAGCAGCCCAACCGCAGCCACCGGAATAGCAATGATATTATACATAAAAGCCCAGAAAAGATTACTTTTTATAGTGCCGTAAGTATGTTTTCCAAGCTGAATAGCCAAAGGTAATTTAGTGAGTCCGCTATCCATCAAAACAACAGAAGCGCTTTGAATAGCCAACTGGGAAGCTTTGCTTAAAGAAATGCTGATGGTTGCTTTTGCAAGAGCAGGTGCATCGTTTATACCATCGCCGACCATTACTGTAGGCTGCTCTTTCACAAGCTGCTCAATCTTTTCCAGCTTTTGCTTGGGCGTTTGTTCTGCAAACACTTCGTCAATTTTTAACTGCTCTGCTATTTGCCTGGTTTTTGGGTAAGAGTCGCCGCTTAACAAAATTGTTTTGATGCTTTTCTTTTTGCAATAGTTAATTACTTCCAGTGCTTCCGGCCTAAGTTCATCGGCGATATCTATCCAGCCAATTTGTTTACTATTCTTTGTTACATACAAATGATGACCTTCATCTTTTATGTTTGCATCAATCTTTGCTGAACCAATCAAATAAATATTTCCCTCTTTATCCTCTCCCCTCACTCCAATACCTTTTATCTCTTCTGATTTCTTCCATCTTACCGGGGCGCTTACTTTCCATGCTTCGGCTATACTTTTTGCAATGGGATGGTTAGATAATTTTTCGAGTGAAAAGACGATCTTTTTAAATTCCTCATTATCTGTTTCACTGTTGAAAGCGGTGATCGCAAACTTCCCATTAGTGAGGGTTCCTGTTTTATCGAACACAATTTGTTGTATGTTTTTAAACAGTTCCATGCTTTTGGTATCGGTAAATAAAATGCCTGCTTTAGCTGCTCTGCCTAAACCAACCGCTATTGCTGCAGGCGTTGCCAAACCCATTGCACAGGGACAGGAAATAACCAACACAGCAATAGACCGCATCAGGCTTTCCTGGAAAGTTTGTTGGGCAAAAAAGAAATTGATTGCAAGCGTAAGCAGCGAAATAGCGATTACGACAGGAACAAAAACGGCGCTTATTTTATCTGCCAGTTTCTGTACCGGTGGCTTTTGCCCCTGCGCCTGCTTCATCATTTGAACAATGCTGTTTAGCACAGTTTCATTGCCGGTAGCTGTTACATACGTTTTAACTGTTCCGTTGGAGATTACGCTTCCGCCAATTAATATATCATTTTGCTTTTTAAAGACGGGAACGCTTTCGCCTGTAATGATGGCTTCGTTCACCTCTGCTTCGCCGCTTAGAATTTTACAGTCCATC
>CAXUMK010000170.1:3920-9407 GCA_964251885.1 uncultured Segetibacter sp.
CATCGGTACCTGTTCACCTGTTTTAATCAGCAGCAGGTCCCCAACTTTTAAATGTGTATTGTCAACAGGAAAAACGTGTTCATTGTGCTGGTCATCGTAAGTGATCATGTTAGCCATTACCTTTTCATTTCTTGTCAGTTCCTTAATGGCTTTCTGTGTTTTCACAACTGTCAAATGTTCTAACCATTCACCTAAAAAAACAATGTTTATGATGGAGGCAGATGTTTCAAAAAAGATTTTGGTTACATCACCGGTAAGAAGACCAGTCAGGCTGTAAATAAATGCCGCCGAAGAGCCAAGAGCTATCAACACATTCATATTAAGTACGCCCGACCTGATGCTGTTAATGGCGCTTTTACCAAAATACTCCATGCCGACAACAAAAACCGGCAAACATAAAACCAACTGCAAAATGGGATTGTGTAATATGTGCAGGTTAAAAGTCATTCCTATATGACTTAACATTAGCAACAACGTAAAGGGCAGGCAGAACCAAAATTTCTGCAGCAGGGTGCCTAGAAACTTTTTGTGTGGCTTTGCTGTTGCTTCTGCATTATCTGCCTTCACTTTGTATCCAAGTAATTCAATATTCTTTTTTGCTTTTTCAAGATCGCCGTTTGCAGAAACACTTGCAAAAATCACCTCTCCGCTTATCGGGTTTACTATTATGTCCTGCATTCCCTGTTTTTGCAAAACCTTGTTTACACTGAGCGCACAATTGCTGCAGGTCATTCCTTCCACTTTCCAGTTCACTTTTTCCATTTTGTTTTATTTAACTGAAGATTTCACGCAAAGGCGCAATGCTCGCAAAGAAGAAATATTGCTTTGCGTCTTTGCGTGAAACTTTTTCGCAAAGTTACTTTATCCCAAACTCTTACCTGTTTTATGCAAGCTGCTATCTTTGCTTCCCGCTGCATAAACAGCATCAATTGACAATCTCTTTACAATATGACGTTCTCTTTTACCCTATCAGAAATAAAACGTGCAGCCGAAAAAGTATTTGCGTTTGGAAAAGACAAAAAAGTTTGGGCAATACATGGTGAGATGGGAGCGGGAAAAACAACTTTTATACATGCCCTTTGCGAAAATCTTGGGGTTACTTCAGCTATCGGAAGTCCTACTTATTCTATCATAAATGAATATAAAAGCGCTAAAGCAGGAGTTATTTATCACATTGACTTGTACAGGCTGAAAGATGAAGAAGAAGCGCTGCAGGCCGGAGTGGAAGATTGCATCACAAGCGGAAATGTTTGCCTTATTGAATGGCCGGAAAGAGCCGAAGGACTGTTGCCTGATGATTGTTTACATGTTTCTTTAAATGTAGTGAATGAGCAAACAAGACAGATTTCGATTATACAATCACCACTCATTCTCCCAAAAACATCATAGCTTTAAATCTTAAATTGTAAGCCGCTATCTTGCAAAAGCATTCTCTCATTAACTTTGTTTGTACATGGCATCAGTAAAGCCCCTTATCAGTACCTCTTTCACTTACGAAACTTTAGAAGAAACCCTTGACATTAAGACGCAAGGCGCAGAGCTATACATTGGAATCCCAAAAGAAACTGCGTTCCAGGAAAACCGGATAGCGCTGACACCCGAAGGCGTAAGCGTACTCGTAAACAATGGTCATAAAGTTACGATTGAAGCGACTGCCGGTGAAGGCAGCAACTACACCAACAAAGATTACAGCGAGGCCGGAGCGACAATAGAATTTCAGCGTGAAGAAGTTTTCAAAGCGCCTCTTCTTGTAAAAAGTGCACCGGTTGTAGAAGAAGATTTACCCCTGCTGCAGGTGAACCAGACCATCATTTCTCCCATTCATTTATCGGCTATGAAAGGTGAGTTTCTCGAAAAAATGATGGAGAAAAAAATCACGGCACTCAGTTTCGAAAATTTAAAGGACCAGAGCGGCACTTATCCGATCGTACGTAGCATGAGCGAAATTGCGGGGGCAGCCATCATGCTGATAGCCGGGCAATTTTTAGGCTCTGCCAACAACGGGAAAGGCGTTTTACTGGGAGGTATCAGCGGTATTCCACCCACAAAAGTGATTATAATAGGAGCCGGTGTGGTAGGTGAATTTGCCACACGTACAGCGCTGGCGCTCGGCGCTTCTGTAAAGGTTTTTGACAACAATGTGTACCGCCTGAAAAGGTTGCAAAACAACCTCGGCCTAAGAGTGTGGACAAGTGTGATCGAACCAAAAATTCTGGCAAAGCAATTAAAAACCTGTGAAGTGGCTGTTGGCGCTATAAGCAGTGAATTTGGCCGAACCCCTCTTGTAGTTACCGAAGAAATGGTAGCGGCCATGCGCAACGGCAGCGTAATTATCGATGTAAGCATAGACCGCGGCGGCTGCTTCGAAACCAGCGAGATCACCAGCCACGAGAAGCCTACTTTTGTAAAGCATGGCGTTATTCATTACTGCGTGCCCAATATCCCCAGCGGCTTTGCCCGCACTGCAAGCCAGGCCATCAGCAATGTGCTTATGCCCTTGTTGATGAGCGTAAGCGAAGAAGGCGGCGTAGAAGAAATGGTCTGGCACGACTTCAACCTGCGCAATGGTATTTATATGTACAAAGGCTATCTCACCAACTTTTATCTTAGCCAGCGCTTTGACCTTAAATATACCGACCTTAATTTGCTGATAGCAAGCAGGAGGTAGATTTGTGATGTGGTGATTTGGTGATTTTGGTGATTTTGGTTACGGGCTGGGTGCTGCTATGGGGCATCGTTGCGTCGCATTCCGTTCATCTTTTTGAATGTCTATTTGGCTTTTATTGAAGCGAATATTTTTAGCCAGAAAACACGAAGACACAAAGAAGAATGGTTGCGCTTATTGCCAAGCTTTATAACGTGAAGATGTGCCACACCTTCGAGGTGTGGCACATCTGATAAACGTCGCCTTTGCTTCAAAAGAAATTCAACAGTTGAACGGAGCGTCGCAACAATGCCTCATTCCTGTTTAACTGCTGGTCAACAAGAAAACATCCATCCGCGCAACAAACTCTTTGACTTAATGACCTATTGACTTACTGACTTTCCTTTATTGACTTACTGACCAATGACTTATTGACTTACTGACCAATGACTTATTGACTTTTCTGACTTATTGACTTTCCCCCACTTTTATAAAAAAAGGCTGCCTTGCTTTGCAAGACAGCCTTTTAAGAAAATTATTTTTAAAAAACTAAGGTTTAGAAGACATCTTCATGTGGGCACTATCTGGGGAAGTCGTACCTGTTGTATCTGCAGCGCGTCCTTCAACAGGCAATTGTAAAGTATCGCTTGTTGTGCTTCCGGTATTTTGCCTGGTTGACTGTTCCTTTTGCGCTTCCTCTTTCTGGTCTGGAGACTGTGTCGTTTCCTCGTCTTTTTCATACGTTCCTACTGTAGAAGAACCGGTATTTTCACATGCGGTGAACAGCATTACCGAGAAAATAGCTATTGAGATTTTTTTCATTGTATCTGTAGTTTAATTTTTAAAGGTAACCTACATTGCTGTAAGTTACTATTTACCTGAAAAGAATTCATTTTTACCGGTTCTTACTGTTGGCGATTTAGCTGCTTTCACTTTTACCAATAACAGGCCTGTTATTCTACTACCAGTTTTCCTGAGGTTACGTTTCCGTCCTGGTTTTTAATACTATAAAAATATACACCACTAACCTGCATCGGCAAATTGAGGCTTTGAACGCCGCTTGTAAGTGAATGAGTATATATCAGTCTTCCGGCTGCGTCGTGTATAAATAAGTCGCCTTTGATGCCTGCAAAGTTTACCTGCACATTTGATCCTTTATAAATGAATGTCGGGTTAATTGTACTAATTAGTACTTTGTCTGTCAGCAGTAAAATAGTACTTGTGTAGTATATGGCGCCCGTACTTTCTGTGATCTTAATCCTGTAATAATTTTTACCTTCCAAAGGCAGCTTATCGGTGAAACTAAATGGATTTGAACAGTTTGCGGATGAACCAAATACAGTACCGATAGAAGTGAAAGTGTTTCCGTTATCACTTCTTTCAACATCAAAGGTGACAGACTCATTTGTGCAATTTACCTTCCAGGTTAAGAGGTTAACCGCACCCTGGTTACTGCCTTTAAAATATTCTACAATCACAGGCAATGTGGTGGTGCTTGTCTGCACAATGAAACCACCAAAGCCGGTTACATTAAAGCTTACCTCCCAGCGGCTGCTTTCGGTATTGTAAACAATATCGCCATCTGCAGGATCGATGACAACTGCTGTGCTGCTGTAAGAGCCGGGAGTACCACTGCTGTCACTGCTGGTTCCCATAAACTCACCAATGCGCAAATTTGCCTTACCGGCATTGTCAGTGGCGCTGGCAGGCAGGTTTAAAGTACTGCCGGGATCTGCATTAAAGGCTGTGAATTCTGCCTGGGTAAAATATAAAGTAACCCTGCCTGTTGAGGTAGATGAACTGGCAGCAGGCGTAATCTGGTAATGTCGCGAAACGTAAGGACTGCCATTGTAAGACGGCACAGAAGTTCCTAACCATACTCTGCTGTTCACTGTGCCGCTGACAGCGCTTGCACCCGAAGGAACCAACTGGTCGATCAATTCGCAATTGGTATTAATGAACTGGTTGCTGCTGTTGATGTTTCTTGTATCAGAAGAATTTATAGTGGCAATATGGCCGGCAAGCTGACCATTGTTGTATACTACAGAACGTATTTTAAAATTATAATTTAAATATGACCATGAAGTGCCATTGTTAGGTGAATATGCAGAACGGCCTGTCACTGCAACCTGATCAAACCTTATACTAAAAGTGTCGCTGCTGGATACATTTTTATAAAGAACTATAAAATAATCGGTGCCGCTTACTGTTGAAATATTGAGGCTGCTTAAATCAATATAATTCCATGAAAACCCCTGCAAATTGGCTTTTGGAATATTGAGAGTGCCTGTCAAAGTACCTGGTATATTGGCATTATTCGCTCTTACCTCAACTACCAGGTCTGCTATATAGCCCGATGTCTGGCAGTAAAAGCCTCCTATTTTTCCGGAAATGTCGGGGGTAAACCTTACCGCTAACCTCTCTGAGGTTAGCTTAAAACCGCCATCCTGTGAAGCCCGGGTAGAAACATCATACTTATACGTTTTACGGTCGGTTGGTGTGCAATTGAAAAGAGCAGATGCTGCTTTAAAGACGTCCAGTTTGCCATATCCCCAAATGGCGTTTGGTGTAGCGCTGATAAGCTCGGTCATAGAGTCTTTAACAGCATTGGAAGTGAGTAAGTTTTTGAGTTGCGATGCAGAAGCGCCTGAATTGGCCTGAAGCAGCAAAGCTGTCGAACCTGTAACACCCGGAGTTGCCATACTCGTTCCCTGCTCAACAATGTATAAACCTTTCTGAATGAGGATCGAAGAGTCTACTGAACTGATATTGGATGATAAACAGGAAATCACTGCCTGTCCGTCGGAAGTGATGTCGGGTTTCTGTACATTATCCCTTCTGGG
>CAXUMK010000170.1:9417-11999 GCA_964251885.1 uncultured Segetibacter sp.
TCTGGGACCGTGCGAACTAAAAGAGGAAATACTGTCTTGTCTTTCTGCTGTATATGAATAACCTGCACCATAAGCAGTGTACCAGGTCGTTCTGCCAACATAAGAACCAACTGTGACCGCAGATGCAGCATTGCCGGGAGAACTGACAAGGTAGTTATTATCGCCATTGACGATAGAAGTTGGAATTTTAAAACTTTTATCTACAGTATATAACCAGCCGTCTAAAGTAAGGGCTGCACTTGTATTATTTGTGAGAGACAATGTCCAGCTACCTGCGGGGCTTGTGGTATTTGAGCCATTTCTTTCTACATCTATATCTACATAGCGGTTATTATCACTGGCATCTATGCCATTGGTTACATATACAGTAAACGCATTACTCAATACATTACCCGATGTACTTTGACCAGCGCCTGCAGTCACAGAGTTGCCACCGGGAGCAGTAAAGGTGGCAGATATTGCGCTGTTGGTGTTCGTATAAATCCGGTAAGAAAATAAACTGGAACCCGATACATCAGCCGGAACAGTAAACGAAACAGAACCGGTGGCGCCGCCGCCAAGGTTGAGCCGGTTGTGTTTATTTGATCCATTGTCATTTCCTGCGGCAACTACAACGGCCCGGCCGGCTGCAGATGCAGTAAAATTATCAATTGCCACTTCATTAGGCCGGGTACCGTCATGTGGGCCGAACAGGCTACCAATACTCAAATTTAGTACAACCGGTTCTCCTAAGGACGTTCCCAGATTTTTCAAATAGGTAATGGCATCAATCATTCTGGTGTCAGAGAAAGTACTGTCGCCGCCTTTGATAATGATCAGGTCTGCTTCAGGTGCAATTCCCATATATTTCTTTGAAGCCAATGCCTGTCCGTTTCCTGCTGCAGTACCGGTAACATGGGTTCCATGTCCTTCAATATCCTTTTCCCGTACCACATTTGCAGGCGTTCCGTCTATCTCATTATTTATTTGTGCCTGGGTATATTCTACTCCATAGCTAAAACCTGAAGGTGGCGCCTCACCCGCAACGGCAGTAATCGTTTGATCCCATATCCGCAATATCCTGCTCTTTGTAGTATCAGTCGCACTTCTAAAATCAAGATGCTTCCAGTCAATTCCGCTGTCAAAGACGCCTACGATTACATTCTTACCAGTATAAGCAGTATTATTCAACCTGCCCTGGTGCAGTAAAGATGCGCCGGAAGCGCCTACCGAAATGTCATTTAAAAAGTGAAGGGTTTCAGGCGCTTCTATAAAGGTTACGTCTTTCATAGATGCCATTTGAGCAATCTGATCCAATGTAACCCATGTGGTGGAAAATGTTGGAAATGCTGAATGTAAAACAATGCCGCTGTCGTACAGGGCTTTGGCATTTTTGGTATACACTTTACACTCGTATCTTTCTTCAGACACTGCTTTTCCCGCAGCAAAACCGGGGGTAAGTTTCACTTTGAAATGTAGGGGCGTACTTTTAGAAGAAGCGCTTTTCTGTGCTGCAATCAGGTATCGGAAAGCAGGATCTATCTTGTCTTCATTCTTGATAGTCTGCGAAAAACCGGCTGACTGCAGGTACAATGAAACAAGCAGGAAAAGAAGTACTTTTTTAAAAACAGGGTTTATGAAAATACTGCTGCAAACACCATTTGATAATTTAACTGAATCGCTTTTAAGAAGAATTTTTAGCATTGGCTGAGGTTTAATATTGGTTTTATGCTCTCTCTTTTTTTTAATTGAATTTATTGAATAGATGTAAATATATTAACTCCTGCTTTTCTTCTGCAAATAAAGGGTTTCAGGCGCATCTATGTATTTCACCTGTGGCATTGCAGCCATCTGATAGATCTGTTTGCCTGTTGCCGAAGCAGTTACAAAAGCGGGAAATACAGAATTGATAGCAATTCCTTTATTACGCAGTAGTTGCGGCGTTTTTGTGTACACAATACAATCATATCTTTTTTCGGTTGCCACGTTTTGTAAACCTGTTTTTTTGGCCTGTTTCCCTCTTTTTAAGGATGCTCCTTTTTTATAAACCGTGGGGTCTTTTAATTGTTCGTTTTCAATATTTTTTCTCAGTACCGCGCTGATCTTTTTATTTGTTTCGCTCTTTTGGGCAAAAATATGTATCGCACAGAAAATTGAGATGCATACAAGACCAAATGTAGAAAGCAACCTATTTCTCTTTACAATATTAGTCACTTTAATCCGGCGATATGGAGACAATACGTCTTCAATAAAATTTTGCCAAACAGGCTGCGTGAACTTTTTCATTATACAATTTTGTAAAATTCCTTCAACTCTTTCTCTCGTACTTATGGTTAAAACTAACAAAACTTTTTACAACCCGGTTGCTTGCTGCAAAGAAGTTATTGCTGTTAGAAACAAATACTTAAAGCCGTATAAAAATGCGTATTGATTTTTTTATGAGCCGGTCTGTATTACTACTATTTTTCATCGTCCCCGCCAAGGCGGGGCTTACTTGTACTTGTATAGCTTTATTCGGCAAGACCTCATCCTCCGTCTCCTTCTCCTGGTGGAGAAGGAGCGGTACAGCATTGCATAACCTAACATTTTATCTACCACATCGT
>CAXUMK010000171.1:0-11529 GCA_964251885.1 uncultured Segetibacter sp.
AATGTAAAAATTGCGATGAACATTATTGCGGCCTCAACCGGGTAATGATACAGGTAAGGGACGCTTCTTTGGCTATTTTAGAAAACAAAACCGTAGCAGATATAGCCGGAACAAACCGGGTTCCTGACTTTTCGATATAAGTATATTGAGAGAAAATGCTCAAACCAATAGACGCTCATCATTTTTTTAAGTTCTCCAGCATGTCTGCTGTCATTTGTTCGATGCCATAATGTGGCTTCCATCCCCAATCGTTTTTTGCCTCGCTGTCGTCAATGCTTTTAGGCCAGCTATCAGCGATCTGCTGCCTGCTGTCAGGTTTATAACTGATTGAAAAACCCGGAATATGTTTTTTAATTTCTGCAGCAATCTCTCTCGGCGAAAAACTCATAGCCCCAATGTTGTAAGACGACCGCACCTTTATTTTTGCCGCATCCGCTTCCATCAGTTGTATCGTAGCCCTTATGGCATCGGGCATATACATCATTGGCAGGTAAGTGCCTTCATTCAAAAAACAGGTGTAATTGCCCCTGCTGATTGCATCATGAAAAATTTCGATCGCATAGTCTGTAGTTCCTCCGCCGGGTTGAGACTTATAACTTATCAGTCCCGGATACCTCACACTTCTTACATCTACCTTGTACCTGTTAAAGTAGTATTCGCACCATCGCTCACCTGCATATTTACTAATTCCATATACTGATGTAGGCTCAATCACGGTATGCTGAGGTGTAAAGTCTTTGGGCGAGTTGGGGCCAAAAACAGCAATACTGCTCGGCCAGTACACCTTTGCCAGGTTTTCTTCTTTTGCCACCTCGAGTACGTTTAAAAGGCTTTGCATATTGATGTGCCATGCAAGAGCCGGGTTTTTTTCTCCGGTGGCGCTCAAAATGGCGGCGAGCAGATACACCTGCGTAATGTTGTAGCGAAGCACCAGCACATGAAATGTCTCTTTGTTCATTATATCGAGCGACACATAAGGCCCGGTGCCTTTCAGCAAAGCATGCTCTTCTCTCAGGTCGCTGGCAATTACCACTCCCTCGCCATGTATTTTTCTCAATTGCAAAGTCAGTTCAACGCCTATTTGCCCGCAGGCGCCAACCACCAATATTTTTTCGTCTCTGTTTGGCATAGCATCTGTTATTTTTTAAGTTCTTTTTAGGTTCCCGGCAGTATAGCAACTTTCAGCATCGTTGCGTCGCACTCGTGTACTTTAAGTTCTTTATTCAGCTAACCTCACCCTCAATCCCTCTCCCGCAGGAGAGGGAGGCCAGGCGTTACCGCCAAATTAGCTTTCGCGCTAACACTTTTGAAATATAATTCCAATCCAAAAGCTTATGTTTCTAAGCCTGTTGAATTGTAGATACAAAGCCCATTCAGGGATTTGGGGTAAAGCCCCTTTAGGGGTTTGGGGTTTTAAGTTTAGGGGCTGCAAATAACGCAAAGTTTACCCACACATTTGCCTCAAATTTCTGCAACTTTGCCCAATTCAAATTCAAATCTCTTGTATGGAGTTTTTACAACAGTTATTCAGCAACCAGTCTTACGACCCTCAAAACTTTTTTTTGATAGCAGGCCCGTGCGTAGTAGAGAGTGAAGATTTGGTGATGGAGGTTGCAGAAACTGTATACTCTATTTGTAAAAAACTGGGCATACCATACATTTTTAAAGCTTCGTATAGAAAAGCCAACCGTACAAGCGCATCCTCCTTCACAGGCATTGGAGATGAACCTGCTATGCAACTTGTAAAAAAAGTGGGAGAACGCTTTGGCCTGCCAACCACTTCTGATATACATGCTCATGAAGAAGCAGCCCTGGCAGCAAAATATATTGATGTTTTACAGATCCCGGCGTTCCTTTGCCGGCAGACTGATTTACTGGTTGCCGCCGCAGAAACAGGCAAAATAGTGAATGTAAAAAAAGGGCAGTTTGTAAGTGGTGACGCTATGAAATTTGCCGTAGATAAAATACGCAAAGCAGGCAACGACAAAGTAATGCTGACAGAAAGAGGCAATACTTTTGGCTACCAGGATTTGGTGGTTGACTACAGAAATATTCCCATTATGGCTGCCCACAATGTTCCTGTTATAATGGATTGCACACACAGCCTGCAGCAGCCAAACCAAACAACGGGAGTTACAGGGGGAAATCCGCAAATGATCGGTACTATAGCCAAAGCTGCCATTGCAGCAGGCGCTAATGGTTTATTTATAGAAACTCATCCTGATCCCTCCAGTGCAAAAAGTGATGGTGCAAATATGCTTCAATTAAGCAAGCTTGAAGAACTGCTTGTGCAATTGGTAAAGATTAGAAAAGCGGTTGTTTAAATTTTATTTCTTATTTTTTCCGGAGTGATTCTCATTTTTAATATTTCCTTTAGTGATATTAACTTAATATTAAAAAGCTCTTCTTTCTAATGATTGTTTGTAATTTACAAATTCAAGCATTATAAGATGTTAGACTTTATCATATCTTTTTTTATACACAATCCTTTCATCTTAATTTATTTGATGCTGCTTGTACTGCTGGTAAAGGCCAGCCTGTTTCTAAAAAACCGCACCCGCTCATGGAAACCATCCAACTTTCTGTATTTTGATTTAGGGCATTTAGTTTCAAGCAGGTCTAACAATACCTGGAATGCAAAAAGGGTTCAAAACACACTGAGCTATGTTATTCTTATATTAGCTATCCTTCAGACCGGAATTTTTTTGCTTAAAATCGTTACTCAATAAATACAAAGTGAGTTAGCATACATTAATATTATAATCAAAACCAAAAGCCGGATAATTGCCGGCTTTTGGTTTAGCCTTTGTTGTTCTTCACTAAAAGATTTTTCTGATCTTTAAACTGTATAAAATTAAGTTTAGACTTGCTAAAACGTCTTCTTATTTTTAAATACAATACCTAATAACAGCAGCAAAAAAAATTAGACATGGCAGAACAAAAAGAAAAATTGAGGATAGATAAATATCTGTGGGCAATAAGAATATTTAAAACCCGCACCCTCGCATCTGAAGCATGCGAAAAAGGCAGAGTGAAACTGAACGGAGATTCTATAAAAGCTTCCAAAGCAGTAACAGTTGCTGACGAATATGAAATAAAAACGGAAGCAAGAAAATGGGTAATAAAAGTTACCGGGTTGCTGGCAAACCGGGTACAATATGCCGAAGCGATTAAATATTATATAGACCTTACTCCGTCAGAAGAGCTTGAACCGGTAAAAACACAGTCTGCATCGTTTCACACGGGTAAAAGGCTTAGCAAAATTGGCAGGCCGACAAAAAAAGAAAGAAGAGATCTGGATGATTTTGTTGAAGACGTGTAAGATTGAAATAGTGTCATATTACTTCAAGTCCCCCTTCGGGGGATTTAGGGGGCTTTACAGTAATTTTGCCGGATGAAAATCGACATTCTCAGTGTTGTTCCGGCTTTATTGGAAAGCCCGTTCTCGCACTCCATCTTAAAAAGAGCCAAAGAGAAAGGGTTGTTTGAAGTGAATGTAATTAACCTTCGTGACTACAGCACCAGTAAACAAAAACAGGTAGATGATTACCAGTTTGGTGGCGGAGCGGGGATGGTGATGATGTGCCAGCCGTTGGCTGATGCTATTGAACATTTGAAGCAAGATCAGCAGTACGATGAAATTATCTATTTAACTCCCGACGGGCAGCGGTTTGACCAGAAAACGGCTAACCGTTTATCGCTTAAAGAAAACCTCTTAATTATTTGCGGCCATTACAAAGGAATTGATGAACGCATACGACAGCATTACGTAACTATGGAAATTTCTATCGGCGATTATGTATTAAGCGGAGGTGAGCTGGCAGCAGCAGTGGTTGCCGATGCAATTGGACGATTAATTCCGGGGGTTTTGAACAATGAAACATCGGCTCTCTTCGATTCTTTCCAGGATAATCTTTTAGCTCCTCCCGTCTTTACAAGGCCGGCAGACTTTAATGGCTGGAAAGTGCCTGAAGTATTACTTGCCGGCGACCCTAAAAAAGTGGATGAATGGCGGCTACAGCAGTCGTTAGACAGAACAAGAGAAAGAAGACCGGATTTATTAGATGATCTTTAAAAAAAAACAAGTGTCTGATACGGTTATTGTTAAATCTTCATAGTATTCATTTGAAGAATAGATGCGCTTATTTTTGCTTTGTCATTATCCGTTACCATTTCGAAAATCCAAAAAGTGAAAAGCCCCGTTTTATCCAGTTTCTGAAAAACCAGTAAAATCCATTTAGATCCTTGTAACCAAGGTTGATCGATTATCCAGTCGTTGAGAAATCATTACACCAAAAGGACTCAAAAAAAATTAGCCCCCGCAAAACGGGGGTTTAATATTTACCCCAACCCCTGAAGGGGCTTTAAAGCCAGAACCCACATTTGCGGAATTCCTGATACCTGGTAGTAAAAGGGCTCTTACCTATCCAAAGGATCTGTAGCTAATCATTTGTCTTTTTTGAGTATTAAAAAAGCTTCTGAGGTCAGCATACAAAGATTGGTACAGCGATATTTACAATGTATTACAAGTGGCCGTTCTAACCTAACAACACCCCCCGCCCTAAGGGAGCTAAATTCTAATCAAAAAATTATTGTTTCATGGATGTTCTTCAAGTCCCCCTTCGGGGGATTTAGGGCAATGACATTTAGTTAAGGGGCTTTTAATGAATATTGATTATTGAACATTGGTTATTGAGCATTTAAAAGTCCAAATATTCAATGCTCAATGTTCAATAATCAATGCTCAAATAAGAACAACCTTGCTTAACTAAATGACATTGGAATTTAGGGGCTGCCATAAAAAGATACAGTACAAGGGAGTGACACAACCGGAGTTGCCATAAAATACAACTGATGGTTAACCAAAAAAAATACAAATACTAAAACATAAGAAAGTAGAAGTAGTATGTCAATTTATTTTTGTAAGCTTATAACAACAGGATCGCCGGTAAAGGAAAAGTGAATGTGTATAGTTTTAGTTTGCTCATTCCACTGAGAAAAGGTATCAGTACTCCGTTTTTGCGCAACTGGCTTTCCGTTTATATTTATTTCTGCAGGCATATTTTGAAGACCGGGAATGGTAAAAGTAAACTGCCTTACTGCAGGTTTACCGGGAAAAGTTCCTTTGTTGCTTTTGATGTTGAAAGTTGATTTAGCAGACAATCCATCCGTTTCGAAAGTTATTAGTTCATATTCTTTTTTCTGTAAAGATTTATTAGTGTTGCCATCATCGTCAAACAACGTGTAGTTAGAAAAATCCTGAGATGGAAAATAGGTTACGGTGATGTCACTTGTGTTATATTGTGTAGTATTTTTTACAGAGATATTATTAGTTGCGATAAAACTTCCGGCTTTAATATAAACGGGAATAGCATCGAGGGTTACTGTATCGGTGAGTGATTGTCCGCCTTTAATCGCAGTATTTGTTTTATAGTTATACCATGTTCCTTCAGGCAGATAAACAGTACGTGCAGTGGCGCCTTTTTGCAATACCGGCGCTACCAGTATATTTTCTCCCCACATAAATTCGTCTTCGGTTTTATACGAATTCATATCCTTTGCAAAATAATAGTATAAAGGACTTATCAACGGCTTTCCGGCTGTTGCCTGCTGATAGGCTAAGCTATAATTATAAGGCAACATTTTATACCTGTCATTAACCACTTTTCTTGCCAAAGAAAGATAAGGTTCATTAAATAATGCAGGCTCACTTGGGAAGTTAGAAACGGTTGTATCAATCAAAGTTAACTCTGTTCCATGCGGTTTAAAGATGGGTGTGAATTGCGCAAATTGCAGCCACCTGACATATAATTCTGCATCTTTTTCACCTCCTGCAAATCCGCCTGCATCACTATGCACATACGGAACACCACTCATGCTCATACCCAACAATACGGGCAGTTGCGCCTGCAGGCCACTCCAGTTGCGGCCAACATCGCCTGTCCAGGGAAATATGCTGTAACGCTGTGTTCCTGCAAACCCGCTTCTGTTTAAACTAAATAACCTTTTGTCGGGATAATCTGTTTCGTATTTCTCATACAACATTTTTGTCCAGTAATGGCCGTACATATTATGCACTTCATCGGCCTTAAACAATCTCTTAAAACCGAGGTCTTTTAGATTGTGGTAAAGATTTGCGGGATGCTTTTCGGGCTCGCCCAAATCGCCCCACCAACCTTCTACACCTTTTAGCATTTGCGCTTTGTATTTGCTCCAAAACCAGTTTCTGCTGTCTTTTCTGAATATATCGATCAGGCCGCCTTTGCCAAAATAAAAATCCTGTAAGGCATAAGGTTTACCGGAGATATCAACGGCAAGAAACTTTTTCGCAGCATTGTAATTAGCGGATGAATTCAACACAAAAGGCTCGGTGATCAGGATCGTTTTCTCTCCTTCTTTTTCAAAATCGACGATCATCTTTTCAGGGTTAGGCCACGCTTTTTTATTCACCCAATCAAGGTTTCCCAGCGTGCCTTTTATGCTGTCGCCAAACCAGAACAGATCAAAAATAACAGCATCAAAAGGAATGTTTGCAGCATGCATTTTTCGCGCAATGCCCTTTACTTCGTTTTCACTCATGTAACCAAAACGACTCATGAAATTGCCAAAAGCCCAGCGAGGCGGAACAGGTTGCGTGCCCGTAAGTGAATGATAAGAAGCAAGAATATCAGGGTAAGAAGTTCCGGTAATGAGATAGAAGTTGAGTTCGCCACTAACTGCGCCATATTCGAGCAGGTTGCTGCTGGTCTTTCCAATGTCTATGTATCCTTTTGAAGGATTGTCAAAAAAGATTGCATAATTATTTGATGAGGTAATAAACGGCACAGAGTAATTCAGGTTTTCTGCACCCATTCCATAACCATACGCCGGGTTGTTATACAGGTTCTGTTTATATCCTCTTCTGTTTTGAGGCAAAGCCCGTTCGCCTGCTCCGAATATTTTTTCATCTTCGGTAAGCACGAATTTAAATCCTCTGTAATCTCCATTGCTGACAAGATTGGTCAGCAGAGCATTTCGTTTCCCTCCAAAAAAAATCGTGTCTGACTTTACTGCTATCTGCATTGCATCCCAGGCAATCGTATAATCTGCATCGGGCGCAGATTTTACTTTTACTGCAGTCTTTACAGGCTTCGCAATTACTGCATCGCTTACCAGTTCGTTTTTTGTGTATCCGGCTGGTTGAACAATTACTTTTACAACATTTCTTGTATAAGGGATAAATGTAAATTTTGTATTTGCTTTATTTATGACGACAGAACCATCAGGAAATAGTAAAGGCATTTGCGCCTGCAGACTTTCGAAACAGAATAAACTGAGTAACAGCAAAAGCAGGCTATTCTTCATGACGATAAGATTAAGCAGGCAAACTACGCAATCTATGTCGCATAAAAAACATGCTTTCCAAAAGGCATTTTAAGCCTTCCTGCTCAAATGAAAACGAAGATTTTTTAAAGTAGTTTTTGTGGTACGGGCAGCAGTACTTTATTGGGCATCGTTGTGTCACTCACTTTTACGGCATTTTGTTTATTCAGCTTTTTTTACATCAACCTCCGTCGCTTTCTTAACAAGGAAAAGGAGCGTGCTTAATAACATTTTTAGTTTATTCTATCTTCCACATCAGCAGTAGATTCATTTTAATCTTAGATCATTCAAAAAAATGATTCACTTAATTTTATGTCTATGAACGATCCATTTACTATCAAGGGCAATCTTGTCGACATTGTAAATAAGCGAATTTTTCCTGCAAAAGTGGAAGTGGCAGAAGGTGTAATAAAAAGCATTCAAGAAATTAAGAACGGAGATGAAAGCATACACGGCTTTATACTTCCCGGATTTATTGACAGTCATATTCATATAGAAAGCAGCATGCTGATACCGTCAGAGTTTGCACGGCTTGCTGTTGTTCATGGAACCGTGGCAACCATAAGCGATCCTCATGAAATTGCGAATGTTTGCGGCATGGAAGGCGTTGAATACATGATAGAAAATGGAAAGCAGGTACCGTTTAAATTTTATTTTGGCGCGCCGAGTTGTGTGCCTGCTACAACATTTGAAACTGCCGGAGCTGCTTTACATTCTGATAATGTAAAACGGCTGCTCGAACGGGATGAGATCAAATACTTAAGCGAGATGATGAATTTTCCGGGAGTCTTGCATAAGGATGAAGAAGTAATGAAAAAAATTGCTGCGGCACATGCATTAAACAAACCGGTTGATGGACATGCACCAGGATTAAGAGGCGAAGAGGCAAAACAATACATTGATTCAGGAATAAGCACGGACCACGAATGTTTTACAGCAGAAGAAGCGCTCGACAAGCTGAAATATGGAATGAAAATTTTGATAAGAGAAGGAAGCGCAGCCAAAAATTTTGAAGCGCTTGCTGACCTGCTTAATGAACATTCAGACAACATGATGTTTTGCAGCGACGATAAACATCCTGACAGTTTAGTCGATGGTCACATCAATCAGCTTTGTGCAAGGGCTGTCGCAAAAGGCATTGATGTTTTTAAAGTTTTACAGGCTGCATGTATCAATCCTGTGCTTCATTATAAATTAGATGTAGGAATGCTGAAAGAAGGTGATGCAGCAGATTTTATCATTGCTGAAGATTTGGTAACCTTCAACATATTACAAACCTATATAAGCGGAAAACTGGTAGCTGAAAACGGTAAAACAAAAATTAACTCTGTTGCATCAAAAACGATTAATCACTTTCAATGTCAACTTACAACTCCCGCTGACTTTACAATACCTGTTATAAATGAAGATGAAAAACAAATGCCGGTAATAGAAGCATTGGACGGACAGCTTATTACAAATACATTGCAGGTTCCGGTTTCTCTTATTTATAGGAATGGTTTTGCAGAAAGCAATCCAACCGAAGACATCCTGAAGATAGCGGTGGTCAACCGCTATCACACTGCGCCTGTCGCCACAGCATTTATTAAAAATTTTGGATTAAAAGAAGGTGCGATCGCGTCTTCTGTTGCACATGACAGTCATAACATTATTGCAGTTGGCGCCGATGACGCAAGCATCAGCGAAGCAGTCAACCTGGTTATAAAAGAAAGAGGTGGGGTAAGCTGTTTTTCAAAAAACGGTTCAATGGTTTTAGCGCTGCCTGTTGCAGGCTTAATGAGTACAACCGGCGGTTATGCGGTGGCTAATCAATATACAGAAATTGATAAAATGGCTAAAAGCCTTGGCTCAAATTTATCTGCCCCTTTTATGACATTGTCTTTTATGGCACTTTTGGTAATACCGCATCTTAAACTTAGTGATAAAGGGCTGTTTAATGGAGACAACTTTTCGTTTGTATAAAATACGTCAGCTTTACTACTGCTGACACAGAACCCTGTAATATTCTAATAGTTCCTGCAAAGAAATGCCAATTGAGGTTAGGCATTGTTCTTCGTAATAATAATCTTCCATCTCCTCCATAATAACTTTCATACTAAAACGTATGAAATAGAAGAATTATTACCACAGGGGCGAGATGCCTTTAATAATTATATTGTTTTTGATAAAAATCAGGTTGACAATTAATGTTAATTCTAAGACAGATGATAATAGAAATGGCTGGAAAGAGGGGAGAATTTATAACCCATTTAGTTGAAGGAGTAATTGATAAATGCTTAACAAACTAATTTTTAGAATTAAACCTGACTCAAAATAAGATTATGCAAAGCCGAATAGCGAAAATACAGTACAAGTGAGTGACACAACAATGCTTAATGCTTATTCTTTCGCTGGTACCAAAAATATCTACTTATACATTTGTGTAGCATCATTTCTATAATTGCTTTATTGTAAAATAACTTCTTTATTTATTCTCATTACTCCATCAGTTACCTGCAAGAAATACATTCCTCTTCCTATATTTAATGGAAGGTTGATAGTTTCTGTTGTTGATCCCTGGGTTAAATCTAAGGAGCGGGCAAAGACCTTTTGACCGGCATTGCTATACAAGCTGATAATATATTTGCCATTGCTTATGTTGGTCATTTGCAGGTTAAGAACGCCTCTCTGTACAGGGTTTGGAAGTACTCTAACATCTGTTTTTCCAAAGCCATTGTTTACGTGCAGTATATCACTTAAAATACTATTGCCTTTTTTATCAATGGAGCGTAAACGGTAATAATTTTCACCTTCTATTGGTGTTGCATCCAAAAAAGTATATTTGAATGAAGCGCCGTTATTTTGAGCGACAACGGTTCCAATATTCATAAAAGAAGAGCCGTTTGTGCTTTTTTGAATTTCGTAGTTATTCAGATCAACCTCATTAGATGCAGTCCATGAAAGTTCTACAGCGTTTCCCTTTTGTGAAGTTTCAAAATCAGTTAATGAAACCATATTTTGCTGGGTTGTTTGCAGCGGATTATTTTGTGCAGAAGCTACCAGGGAGAAAAATGCAGCGGATAATATAAATAGTGTTTTCATAAAAATTGATTTGTTCTAATTACACTTATACAACATGTATGCCTTGTTGGCATGCTTCAAAAAAATTGGGGCACCTTATATATTCCTGAGGAAGAAAAGCAACATCATAAGCAAAAAGCAGAACCATTTTAAACCTTGCACAGTTATTTGTTACTTTTGATAAAATAAAAAAATATGGCTTCTTACACTCCTTCAGAAGATAGGTACAACACAATGGATTACCGCTATTGCGGACGAAGCGGTCTTAAACTTCCGGCTATTTCTCTTGGCCTTTGGCACAACTTCGGCGATGTAGATGATTATAAAACCTGCCGCAAAATATTGCAGCATGCTTTTGACAGCGGCGTTACGCATTTTGATCTTGCAAACAATTACGGTCCGCCTCCCGGCTCTGCTGAGGAGAACTTTGGCCATATTATGAAAAAAGATTTTGACGGTTACCGTGATGAAATGGTCATTTCTACAAAAGCCGGTTACAAAATGTGGGAAGGGCCTTACGGCGAATGGGGATCAAAAAAATACCTTGTCTCCAGTCTCGACCAAAGCCTGAAAAGAATGAAGCTGGATTACGTGGATATTTTTTACAGTCACCGGCCCGACCCAAATACACCTCTTGAAGAAACGATGGGTGCATTAAACTTGATAGTGAAGCAGGGAAAGGCTTTGTACGCCGGCATATCCAACTACCAGGCAGAGGAAGCTGAGAAGGCGATTACGATATTAAAAGATTTAGGTACGCCTTGTCTTATTCATCAACCCAAATATTCTATGTTTGAGCGTTGGGTAGAAGGTGGCTTGCTCGATGTGCTCGAGCGGGAAGGTGTAGGCTGTATTCCTTTTTCTCCTCTTGCCCAGGGACTGCTGACAAACAAATATTTGAAAGGAATACCCGAAGATTCCCGTGCTGCCAAACCCACCGGTTTTTTACAGGAAAGCCAGGTAACACCTGAGAAAGTGGAGAAAGTTTCAAGACTGAATGATATTGCAAAGGAGAGGGGACAAACACTTGCACAAATGGCATTGTCGTGGTTATTGAAAGACAAAAGAATTACTTCAGTACTGATTGGCGTAAGTAAAGTAGACCAG